>CAIXAA010000265.1 GCA_903917305.1 uncultured Myxococcales bacterium
CCACCTGCGCGGCGGCCGGCGCCATTGGGATCTGCTGAACGGCCTGGCGCTGCACCTGCCGACGCAACCGGCAAGGCGCGAGACCACGAAGGATCTCACGGTGTTCGTGGAGCCGACCGCGAAGCTTGCCGCGCCCTTGCCACCGGGTTGGGCGCGCATCGGGCAGTCGGAGGCCGGCACGCTGCTGGGCCGCAGCTACGATCCCTGGCTGCAATGGGATCGCTTTGAGATCTGCGGCACTTCGGCGACCGACCCGAAGCCTTGCCTCTGGGACCCGCTGCCGTACCAGCGCCAGGTGCAGGTCGACCCCCGCGATGCGCAACTGCTTGCCGCGCGGGCGATTCCGGCGCTGCCCGGCTTCCCGCAGGCGCGCCAGGGCGGGGCGCTGCTGCTGCGCGTGCCGGTGCACATTCCAGCCAATGCCGCGCCACGCACGCTGATCGCGCTGAGCAATGCGCCGGATGCGGCGGATCACGGCGTCGTGCTCGCCGTGACGGGCGTGGCGTTCGAGGGGCCGCTGCTGTCGGACGCGATCACGCTGCGCAGCGGCGCGCTGCCCACTGAAGGGACCGTCGTGCTTGGTTGGGATTGGAGCGATGCCTACGCGACCCAGATCCAGATGCCCGCGCCGGTCCTTGAACTGGAGTCCGCCGACCTTCCGCTCTACAAGTCCGCGTCTTTGCTGGGTGGCGGCGTGGCGGCGCTCGGGCTGGCGCGCCCGGAGCGGCTAAGTCCGCAACAATGGTCCACTCTTGCGCAGCGCGCGATGGCGCCGCAGCCCGCGCCGCCGGACCTCCAGCCGCCGCAGCCATCGCGCTTTGGCCGGGAGCCCTTGCTGCCCCTCTGGTTCACCTTGCTGTTCACTGCCTTGCTGGCGATTGGCACGCTGCTGGCCGTCCTCGCGTGCCTGCTGTGCCGGCTGCCCGGCGAGGATCCGCCGCCGCACTCGCGCGGCGCTCCGCGCACCAGCCTGCTGATGTTGCCGTTTCTCTTGCTGTTTCTTCTCGCCTCGCCAAGCGAAGCCAGCGCCGCCGGCATGCCGCTCATCAAACCCGCGGACGCCAACCGCTTTGTCACGCTCCTCGCCCCCGCCGCGATGGACGGCCCGTTCTGCTGCGGCTACACCTTCTCCGGCCTCGCCGTCGACCGCTCCGTGGTGCGCTACGTCTTCGAACAGGGCGCGTCCCGCTGCGAATTCGCGCTCACCGACCGCGCCGTGGCGAGGGCGGGCAGCGTCCAGGTGGGCGACATCGCCGTCACGCCGTCCTGCACGCCCGCGATCGGTGTCCAAGAGCTCGAACTGCAACGCATCTTCCTCGCTCGCCTCCAAAGCCAGGACCGCCTGTTGCGTCTCCTCGCGGAGCTGCGCGGCGCCAATCCCCCCGCCGCTTCCCGCCATCCGCCGCCCGTCCGCGCTGCGCCGCAGCCGCCGCTGGTGTCGCACCTGCTGACCGGCCTTGTTCTGCTGCTGGTCTTTGCGCTGGTGCGGCGCGCAGGTCGCTCTGGCCGCGACGCGCTGCTCGTCTCGCTGTGGCTGGCGCTCTGCCTTGGGTTTCAGCGCCTTGGCCGCACCGAGCCGTCGAGCCTGCTGCTGCTCCTGCTCGCGCTGGCCAGCAGCCACGTCGCCGTCAGCGTCGCCGTCCGCTTTCAGATCGCGCAGTTCCTCGCGCTGCGTCCGCGCCTTGGCCGCAGCCTGCGCATCGCCGCGCTGCTCGCCATCGCCATGCTCACGCTGGCGTACGTCGCGGAGCTGCCGCCGCAGACCCGCCCGACGACCTTGTTCCGCAGCCCGCTCTTCAACCCGGAGCTGGTTGACCCGGTGCACCTGCTGCTCGCCGCGGCGGGCCTGCTGGCCCTGCTGCCGGGGCGCAACACTCGGCTCGTGCTGGCTTTTCTGCCGCTGTGCGCGCTGGTGCTGACGCTGTCGGTGCTGCGCCCGGAGGCCTCGCTGGTGCGCGCCTTGCACAACGCGCCCGCCTGGCTGCTCCTTTTCTCGCTGGTCGCCGCCGGCGTGCTCGCCATCAACCAGCGCCTCGCCGCGCAACCGCGCAAGCTGCTGACGGTGCACCTGCTGCTCAGCATGCCTTTGCTCTGGACGCAGTTCGTGTTCTACGTCGTCTCTGGTAGAACGGTGCCGTGAAGGAGTCCGCCTTGCCAACCAGCGGCCGCGACATCGTCCTCTTCTACCCGTCGACCGGCATCGATGTCGCGGGCTCGACGATTTCGCTTCCGCTGGCGCTGCTCTATCCGGCCAGCCTGCCGCATGCCCACGGCTACCCCGTCCAGATCATCGATCAGCGCGTGGATCCGGACTGGCGGCAGCACCTCACGACCGCCCTGCAGCGGCAGCCGCTGTGCTTTGGCGTCACGGCCATGACCGGCGCGCAGATTGGCCACGGTCTGGAGGCGTCGCGCCTCGCCCGGTCGCTGACGCGCGCGCCCATCGTGTGGGGCGGCGTGCACGCGAGCCTGCTGCCGGAGCAGACCGCGAGCGACCCGGACGTCGACATCGTCGTGGTCGGCGAAGGCGAGCGCACCTTCTTCGAGCTGGTCCAGGCGCTGGAGCACGGCACGCCCCTGCACGACATCCCCGGTCTGTGCTTCAAGCAGGACGGCAAGGCGCTGCTCACGCCGTCGCGCGCCTTCGAGCGCCTCGACGAACTTCCTGATCTTCCTTATGAACTGGTGGACGTTCGCCAGTACTTCGCCGAATCCTACATCCGCGGCAGGACGCTCTCCGTCGTGACCGGCCGCGGCTGCCCGCACCTGTGCGGCTTCTGCTACAACCGCGCGTTCAACAAGTCGACGTTCCGCAAGCGCGGCGCCCACCAGATTGTCGAAGCCATCCGCGAACTTGTCGCCTTCGGTGCCGAAAACGTCTTCTTCTGCGACGACATCTTCTTCTCCGACAAGCGCCGCGCCGAGGATTTCTGCCACGCGCTGCTGGATTCCGGTTTGCAGGTCGGCATCCTGACGAACTGCCGCATCGACTACCTTGATCGCTATGATGACGACTTCCTTCGACTTTTGAAGAAGTGCCGCTTCTACCTCTCCATCGGCGTGGAGACCGGCAGCGCCCGGATGCTCGAACTCATCCGCAAAGGCATCACGATCGACCAGGTCCACCGCGTGAACGCCAAGCTGGCGCGGGTCGGCCTCGACTTCAACTACACGTTCATGGGCGGGTTTCCGACGGAGACCTGGGCGGACATCAACCAGACCGTCGACCTCATGCTGCAGGTGCGGCGCGACAATCCGCGGGCACTGACGACGCCGCTCAAGGTGTTTACGCCGCTGCCTGGAACGGAACTCTATGATCTGGCGATGGAACATGGCTTCAAGCCGCCGCAGACGCTGCAGGGGTGGGCGCGCTACAGCCACAACCTTGCCAATTTCCAGTGGGGCTCCCCGCGCGACGTGCAGTTGCTGGAGCGAATCTCCTGGTTTACCTGCTTCCTCGACGAACAGCAGATGCAGATCCTCTTTGGCAAGAACCCCTTGTTGCGCGGGGCGATTTCGGCCTATGCCCGCGTCGCCCGGCTGCGCTGCCAGCACCACGCGTACCGATTCACGCCGGAAGTGGCGGTGATGCGCGCAGTTTACGGGCGGCTGTACCAAGGCTGAGGTAGTCTGGAAAAACGTAGGAGCCACGCCATGAAGCAC
>CAIXAA010000266.1 GCA_903917305.1 uncultured Myxococcales bacterium
GACAGGCATCGGCCTGCTCGTCGCGCTGCCGGCGGTCGCGATGTACAACCTGTTTGCGCGGCACGTGGAGACCTCCGCGGCGGCAGCGACGGGCATCGGCCACGCCATCCTCGCGTACATCAAGGGAGAACCGGCGCGGCGCGAGCGTGCGGCGGATCAGGCCCTGAACCAGAAGGATGCTCCCAACCAAAAGCGGGTGGCGTGATGGCAGGCGGCGGCACGCGCAAGCGCGGCATCATCACCGACATCAACGTGACGCCGCTTGTCGACATCATGTTGGTTTTGCTGATCATCTTCATGCTGACGGCCAACCTCATCGCCAAGCAGGCGATTGAAGTCGAGCTGCCCAAGGCGGCCCAGGGCTCGACGCCGCCGGCGACGACGCTGGCGATCACGCTGACGCGGGCGGGCGGGCTGTACCTGAACGGTGTGGAGGTCACGCCGGCGCAGCTGCGCGCGGAGGTGGCGGCGGCCGTGAAGAAGGATCCGAAGACGCAGACCATCATCGCGGCCGACAAGATGACGACGCACGGCCGCGTGGTGTGGGTGATGGACGTCGTGAAGTCGTTGGGCGTCGCGGCGTTCGCCATCCAGATCGACCCGGCGGGGATGACGCCGCCGACGACGCAAGGGCATTAGTCCATGTATTCTCAGCGCTTGATTGCTTGCATCGTGGCGTCCGTGCTCGCGCACGCGCTCGCGGTGCGTGCGCTGGGGCAACTGCCCGAAGAAGAGAAGCAGCGCAAGCCGCAGACGGTAATGGTGCGCATCGTGAACCCGCCGCCGCCCGCGCCGGAGCCGCCGCCGGAGCCGCCGCCGCCGCCGCCCGATCCGCCCAAGGAAGTGCCGACCATTGTTCACGAAATACCGACGCAGGTGCAGCCGCGCCGGTTGCACATGCCGCCGCCGCCGACCGCCGATGCCAAGCCGCGCGACACGCCGCCGAGCGAGAGGGCGGTGACGACCGGGCCGTCGACGGACACGCCGCAGTTCGGCTTCTCCCTTGAATCGACGTCGGAATCGGGCAGCGGGCCGGCGATGCCGGTGGGCAACACGCTGCAGGTGCCGCAAGGTCCGGCGGCGGTGGCGCCCAAGGCCGTCAAGCCGCTGGCCGCGCCGGTGCCGGTGTACGAAGTGACGAAGATGCCAACGATGTCCGAGCATTGCCGCGGCGAGTACACCGACGCGGCGCGCGATGCGGGCATCGAAGGCACCGTCGTGCTGGAGCTGATCGTCGACGAGGAAGGAAAGACGCGCGATATCAAGGTTCTGCATGGTCTCGGGCATGGCCTGGACGAGGCCGCCATCGCGGCGATCAAGCGTTGCCACTTCGAGGCGGGGCAGCGCGGCGGCAAGGCCGTGCCCGTGCGGCTGCCCGCGCTCAAGGTCCGCTTCTTCCTGCAGGACGACCAGTAGCCGCCGCCGCAGCCGACGGCGCACTTGGCGCTCCATGAACCCTCTGTCATGCTCTTGCCGCTCGCGTGGGCGGTGCTGGCGCAGCCTGGAGGTTCCATGAGGATCGTCGACGCCTTGCCGCCCCCCGAAACCGGTGCGGGGTCCGCGGATCCGGCCGTGGTGGCGGAGATCCTGCGCGACGTGCAGCAGCGGGGCGACGCCGCCTTGCACGACTGGACGCGCAAGTTCGATCGCCGCGAGCTGGAAGCCCTGACGGTGCCGCCGCAGCTGCTGCGCCGGGCTTTCGCGGAGCTGGACGCCGCCGACCGCCAGGCGCTCGAGCACGCCGCCCGCAACATCCGCGCCTATGCCGAAGCGCAACTGCATAGCATCCAACCGTTTTCGCTGGAGATCGAGCCAGGCGTCTTTGCCGCCCAGCGCATCGTGCCTGTCGACCGCGCGGCCTGCTACGTGCCGGGTGGGCGCTATCCGCTGCCGTCGACGGTGCTGATGACCGTGCTGCCGGCGGTGGTGGCCGGCGTGCGCGAGGTGATCGTGCTGTCGCCGCCGGGGCCGGATGGCTGGCCGAACCGCGCGATCCTCGCCGCGGCCCACCTGGCGGGCGCGACGGCCGTGCATCCGGTCGGCGGTGTGCAGGCGATCGGCGCGGCGGCGCACGGGACGCACAGCATTGCCGCGTGCGATCTCATCGTCGGTCCGGGCAATGCGTGGGTGACGGAGGCCAAGCGGCAGGTGTTCGGCCGCGTCGGCATCGACGCGCTGGCGGGGCCGTCCGAGGTGCTGGTCCTGCTGGACCGGACTGCGGATTTGGCGAAGGTGGCGGCGGATCTGCTGGCCCAGGCGGAGCACGACCCCGATGCGCACGCCCTGGCGGTGACGGACGACCGGTCGGTTGCCGAGGCGCTGTGCGCGGAGGTGCAGCGCCAGTTGGAGACGCTGCCGACAAAAGCCGTGGCGGCGGAGGCGATTGCGCGCCATGGGCTGGTGGCCGTCGTGCGCGATCGCGCGGCCATGGTGGCGGCCGCCAACGCGCGCGCGCCGGAGCACCTGGAGATCTGCACGCAGCAGCCCGAGGAATTGGCCGAGAAGTGCACCAGTTACGGCGGCCTGTTCATCGGCGGCGAGGCGGCGGAGGTGTTCGGCGACTACTGCGTCGGGCCGAGCCACGTGCTGCCGACCGTGGGCGCGGGGCGCTACACCGGCGGGCTCTCGGTGCACACGTTCTTGAAAGTGCTGAGCGCGCAGTCGGCGCGGCCGGGATCGGTGCGCGGCCTGGCGCGCACGGCGGCGCACCTGGCGCGCATGGAAGGGCTCGAGGGCCATGCGCGGGCGGCGGAGCAGCGGCTGCCGAAGTAGCCGATGCTAGCGCGTTTTCTGGTAGTGCCCCAGCAGCGTCGCCTGGGCCAGCACGTGCCCTTGCATCGCGGCCTCGACCTGCGCCTTGCCGGCCCGGCCCAGGTCCGCCAGCACGGCATCGAGCGCATAGAGCTTGAAGAAATACCGGTGCCTGCCCACCGGCGGGCACGGGCCGCCGTAGCCCGCCTTCTTCCAGTCGTTCACCCCTTGGCGCGTACCCGGGGGCAGCACAGCCGGCGCCAGCGCTTCGGCCAGGCCGCTGGCCGTGTTCGGCAGGTCGTAGAGCACCCAGTGAACCCAAGTCATCTGCGGCGCTCGCGGATCCGGCGCGTCCGGGTCATCGACGATCAGCACGAAGCTCCGGGTCGTGGGCGGCGCGCCGCTCCACGCGAGGGGCGGCGAGATGTCGCGACCCTGGCAGGTGTAGAGGCTTGGAATCTCGCCATTGTTGGCAAACGCGGTCGAGGACAGTGCAAAGCCCATGGCGACTCCTCCGCTGCGGGGTGCGGCGCCAGCGACCGCGGGGATGAGGCTGGCACAGCAAAGCGCCCACAGGGCCAGCCAGCTGCGCAAGAATGCAAGCGACATCGCGCACCTCAATCGCAAGAATCGGTCGACGTTGCCAGAGCATGCGCTGCCAGGCTTTGCGCTGGCAAGGCCGGGCACGCTTGTCCGCGCGCCGGCCGAGGACTACCGTCCATGGTATGAGGTGATGCGCACCAGCCGGTGCCACGGCCCGCTCGTCTCTGGAGGCTGCTTGGTTCGCGTGCAAACGCAACTTCTTGACTGGTTTGGGTATCTCGGCGATGCCTCCGCCGCGCATGCCTGGCAGCTGGTCGCCTTCCTGGTGATGATGGTGGCGAGCGCGGGGCTGACGGCGCTCGTGCTGGTGCAGCTGCCGGCGGACCACTTCGACGCCGGAGCGCGCGATGCGTGGCTGGAGCGTCTGCCGCGTGTCCAGCGTGCGGTGGCGCGCGCGCTCAAGAACCTGCTGGGGCTTGCGCTGGTGGCGACCGGCGTCGTGCTGGCGCTGCCGGGCGTGCCGGGGCAGGGCCTGCTGACGATCCTGATCGGCCTGATGTTGCTCGATCTGCCCTGGGTGCGCCGGCTGGAGCGCTGGCTTCTGGCGCGCCCCACCGTGCTCACGCCAATCAACAGGCTGCGCAAGCGGTTTGGCAAGCCTCCCTTCCATCACGGTGACGGTGCGGCCGCGTAAGCCTCCTTGCGCGATGGACGCTCGCGACTTCCCTTGCCGACGCGCCCCGCGGTGCGTAGGCTGAACGCATCATGAGTACCCACGAGACCATTCCTGTCGCGACGACAGATCCGCGCGGTATGCTTGCGCGAATCGCGGACGGCGACGCCCGGGCACTTCGCGCGCTCTTCAACGAGCGTGGCGGTCTGGCCATGGCGGTCGCGCTGCGGATGTTGGGCGATCGGCGCGAGGCGGAGGCGGTCGTGCGCGACGCCTTCCTCGAAGTCATCCGCGGTGCGAACCAGCACGCCGTGCGCGGCACGTGCCTGGCGACCTGGGTCGCGGGGCTGGCGCACGACCGGGCGCGCGACCGCCTGCTCGCCCGCCGCAACGCGCAGACGCAGGACCCCGTGGCGGAGCTGGCTGAACCGCTGCCGCTGGAGTCCGTCGTGCGCCGCGCCGAGCGCAAGCGCGTGGCGACCGCGCTGGCCAGCCTGCCGCCACCCCAACGACAAGTGCTTGAAATGGCTTGGTACGACTGCTTGACCGTGCAGGGGATCGCCGCGCGCATCGGCGAGACCGAACAAGCTGTGGCCATGCGCATGTCTGCGGGCCTCGCGCGGCTGGCCGCCGTGTTGCCCCAAGACACCGAGAAATCGGCATGACTTGCGAGGAGTTTCGACATCAAGTCGCAGCGCTGGCGCTCGGAGCCCTGGAGCCGCCGGTGCAAGCCGCTTGCCTTGCCCACCTGAACACTTGCGAGTCGCAGCAAGCCTGCCACGAGGCCTACGACCGGGCGCGGGCGACGGCGGTCAAGCTGGGCCTGGCGCTGCCCCCTGCGCGCCCCGGAGCGGACGTCTGGCGGGCGATCGAGCGGCGTGTCGGGCTGGTGGATGCGGCCGACGTGCCGCGCCCGCAGTTCTGGCGCCAGCTGGCCGCATGGAGCCTGTCCGCGGTGCTGGCCGGCCTGCTGCTCTACAACCACAGCCGGCAGCTCGAGCTGGAGGACCAGCTGGCGCGCTGCGGCGACGCGACGACCAAGGTGCGCACGTATGCGGCGCGGACGGCGCTGGCGCTGGAGAACAGCCTCGGGCGCGTGCAGGCGGCCGATGAAGAGGTGGCGCGGGTCCGTGCGGCGGCGTCGAGCGCGATTGCGTGCATGACCAACGTGCAGCAGATGCGTGGGCAGCTCGACCTGCAGCGCGACGCGCTGCGCATGCTAGAACGCCCGTCGGCCCGCGTCGTGGCCCTGCAGCCTCAAGGTGGCAGCAGCGCTGTCGTCCACGTCGTCTTCGATCCGGATGAGAAGCGCGCCATCGTCGTCGCGCGCGCCCTGCCGCTGGCTTTGGGCGGCGCCTACCGCATCTGGCTCATGCATGGCCGGGATCCGCCGGAGCTCGCAGGCTTCTTGACGCCGGAAGTGGGCGGTGCGGCGCTGGGGGAGATCGATCGCCGGCTGCTCGCGACCTCCGGCCCTCAGGGCATGGCGATCTCCCTCGAAGCGTTGGCGCGGCAAGGCGGTCCGGGCGAGACCGTGGCCACGGGCGCTACCGACGGTCTGAGCGACCGGCCTCATTAGCGGCACACTGCCCTGCAGAAGTTCGTGGGCCTTGCGCTCCGCGGGCTGGTCTCGCACCATGAACACTTCGGTCATCCGAGGAGTGCCGCATGTCCCGTTCCCCGTCCCGTCTCGCCCTGATCGCCCTTGCTCTTGCCGCGGTTGCCTGCAGCAGTTCCGGCAGTTCGACGGCGAACAAGGCCAAGGAGGGTTGCCTCAACGGTTCGAGCCAGCTCGACTGTGCCGCCAAGGCCGAACTGCGCGAGACCGCCAACGGCAAGGTGCTCAGCAATGGCGCGTCGGTCGACGTGCAGGTGGGCTCGCTTGCTGCCGGCGCACAGCTCGACATGGACTTCACGGTCGTCAACACGGTCGCTGTCGCTACCGCCGCGGCCTTGCGCGTCGATGCCATCCGCTTGCAATACGAGCCCGCCTCGCCGCTGGAAGCTTCGACGCCCGCATTTACCTGCTTTGACGCCGCGGGCACCACGCCGTGCTCCGACCTGACGGGCAAGTGGTCGCGCGTCGTGCCGCCGGGCGCCGAAGATGCCGCCAAGAGCCTGGTCTCCGATCTCGGCTTCCGCATTCGCTATCGCCACTTCGACGGCAAGGTCCGCACCGCCAAGCTCTGCCTCGATCTCGTCGGCGATCCCAGCAACGCCGCGCCGCTCTGCATCGCCTTCGTCACGCGCCTGGGCAAGCCCAAGCTCAAGGTCACGCCGACCGATGTCGTCTTCGACTACGTGCAGGTCGGCAAGACGGACACGCGCCCGCTGACCCTGACCAACGTCGGCGATGCGCCGCTTGTCGTCGATCGCATTGATTTCGCGGCGGATGCTGGCTTCTCGCTGCAGGTCGGCACCGCGACGCACCAGCCGGGAACGGCCGTGACCTTCACGCCCCCGCTGGAGCTGGCTCCCGGCATTTCGCAGCAGTTGACCGTGGGTTTCGCGCCGGTGGACGACAAGCAGAAGAAGGGCTCGCTGCTGGTGCAGTCCAACGACACGGCCTGGGTCGGCGGCGCGCCGGTGGTGCTGGGCGCGAATTCCAAGGTGCCATGCATCCTTGTGCCGCAAGCGCCGGCGATCCAGTTCGGCGCGGCGCTCGTCGCGGCGGATCTGTCCCGCGACGTGACGATGACCAACTGCGGCACGGAAGTGCTGACGATTACCTCGGTTGCCTTCAAGCCGGGCGGCAGTTCGGACTTCACCTTGGACTGGACGGCCGCGCTGCAGAAGGCGCCCGGCCTGGACCCGAAGCTGGGACCGAGCGTGGCGACGCCGATCACGCTGAAGGTCAACGAAAGCATCACGGTGCAAGCGCACTACTCGCCGTCGGCGGTCAGCCCGCTGGATCCGTCGACCCAGGCGCAGACGCCGTCGCAGGCGACGCTGGTCATCGCGTCCAACGCGGTGCCGGTCGAGGTGCAGTGCCAGGGCACGGGCGTCAAGCAGACCTGCCCGCAAGCGAAGATCACCGTCACCGAAGGCGAGGAGGTCGTGCCGCAGACCGTGCTGCATTTCAAGGGCGATCAATCGGTTGCGCCGGGCGGTGGCTCGATCGTCAAGTACAAGTGGACGGTGCAGAGCCAGCCGGAGGGCTCCAAGCAGGCGTTCGTGCCCAGCTCGACCTTCCCCAACCCGACCTTGACCGCGAACGCTGCGGGTGCCTACACGGTCTGCCTGGAAGTCACCGATCAGAATGATCAAAAGTCCTGCGACCCGGCTTGCGTGACCGTTGCGGTGCTGCCGTCCGACCAGCTGCACGTGGAGCTGCTGTGGTCGACACCCGCCGACAAGGACGAGACCGACACCGGTCCGGGCGCGGGCTCCGACATGGACCTCCACTTCGCGCACCAGCTTGCGGTCGGCGCGGATGTCGACTGCGACGGCGTCGGCGATCCGTGGTTCGTCGGTGGTGTCGATGGGTTCGACACGTTCTGGCTCAACCCGAACCCCAACTGGGGCAGCCAGTCGCCGACCGTGCCGGACAACCCGAGCCTCGATCTCGACGACACCGACGGCGCCGGGCCGGAGAACCTGAACCTCGCGCAACCAGAGGGCTCCGCGGCGAATCCGGTGTTCTACTCGATCGGCGTGCACTACTGGAACGATCACGGTTTCGGCTTGTCGTATGCCACCGTTCGCATCTTCATCCTTGGCACGCTGGCCATCGAGTACAAGGATGTCGAGATGAAGATGTTCGACATGTGGTACGTCGGCAAGCTGAATTGGCCGAACAAGCTCGTTGGTGCAGGCACTTCGGAGGTGCTGACGACGTGCAAGGAGAGCGGCGACGCTTGTCTGTTCAAGAGCGACCCCACGAACCCGAAGGCCGGGCAGATGTGGCAGAAAAACGGGGACTGGTGCATCACGCACTGCTACGTTCCGGCATCGATCCCGTCGGTGCCGCAGGGATCGGCGGCGACCTGCAAGCCGTAGCTCACATCGGAAGAGGTGAAGCGCATGGAATACGCAGAAGAACGCAACCTGACTTTTGTCGACAACCCTGTCCTGGCCCAGCCGTTGCTGGACCTGCTGCACGACGCCGGCATCGAGGCCGTGCTGAGCGAAGGCGACGATTTCGGCGGCTTGCTGCCGGCTTTCGCCTTCATCCACGGTGCCTACATCGTCGTGCCGGAGCACCAGCTCGAGGACGCCAAGCGGCTGATTGCGTCGTTCGACGCGGCTTCGTTCGAGGCGACGCCGGAGCTGTCGGACGACGCGGACGTGCCGAAGGTGGATTGAGCGCCGAATAGGCTTGCGCGCCACGTCCATCCATGTCATTTGCGCCGCATCGGAGGCGCCATGGCGAACCTGCAAGCACTCGAGCACCGGCTGTCGCATCACGACGTGGAATACCAGCTGCACTTCGCGGGCCGCTCGCGGCTGACCCGCGACTTGTCGCGCATCGACCGGCTGCTGGCGGGCGCCCAGGCGGTGCTGGCGGAGGCGCGCCAGCTCAGCGGTGTGCCCGCGCCGCAGCGCGCGGCCCTGGTGGGCAAGGCGGAGCACCAGTCGGGCATCTACGCCACCGAGCGCGACGCCATCGCGGCGGCGCAGCGCGAAGCGGGGCCGGCGGGGCGGCAGGCGGCGGTGGCAGCGCAGCGCGCGCACTACGTCGTTCATCGCTACATCCGCCATTTTGCGGGGCAATCGCGCAGCACGCGCGACGTCTTCCTGCTCCTTGACCTGATCGCCTGCCTGGAGCCGCTGGCCGCCGAGATGGAGCGCCTCGGCGCCGCGACAATGTCCAGTGCCCAGGAGGAGTTGCGCTGGGTGCAGACCCACCTGGCCCAGTTCCGCGAGGAGCGCAAGGCGATTGCCCAAGCGTCGACGGACGCGTCCCCGGACGAGCAGGTGTCGGTGCTCGCGCAGATTGCCAACGGGCTTTTCGCCAGCTATCGCACGCACTTCGCCAACCAGCCGCGCGTGACGCGTCGGCCGGAGCTGCTGGCGCGGCTCATCCAGTCGGCCGAGCAGGTGGGC
>CAIXAA010000267.1 GCA_903917305.1 uncultured Myxococcales bacterium
GGCAGCGCGAGCAGGAACGCGCGCAGGCGGCGCGGACGCAACGGAGCCGGAGAGGATGCCATGACAGACCTCCCGAGGTGCGCAGCGGCACGGCAAATGCCAAACACTTCCTTTGCAGGTTAGGGCGTCCTGCGCGCGGGCCGCAAGCGCTGCGGGAGTGGGTCGCGATGCGCAAAGCGAACGCGCATCGGCCTTGATCAGATGAACTCGCCCCAGGTGACCGGCTCTTCCATCTCTCCGCGGCCGGGCTCGCCGGGCACGTCGGTGAACACGTGCAGCTTGCGCGGCGTGGCCCACAGCTCCGTTCCGACCGCGAGCGGCCGGTCCTGCGCCAGTTCGGCCATCAGCAGCAGGTTGTCGAGCAGCGTGCGCAGCTCCGCCTGTGTGCGCGGGCCATTGCTGCGCACCCGGGTCACGCGCACGGCCAGCGCCGGCCGATCCGTGGGCCGCTCGGCCGTCAGCTCGATGTCGCCATGGCGCAGGAACGCCGTCGCCGGGCCGTCGGGCAGGCGCTGCGGCCAGGTCTGGCCCCCGGCGTGGAACTGGCCGCGCGCCACCTGACCCGCCAGCTTGTTGGTTCCACCCAGGAAGTCCGCGACGAAGGCATTCGCTGGCGTCTGGAACACCTCGGCCGGCGAGCCGAGCTGCGCCACGCGCCCCGCGTGAAAGATCACCACACTATCCGCGAGTTCGAACGCTTCTTCCTGGTCGTGCGTGACGAACACGCAGGTCGTCCCCAGCTCGTCGTGCAGCTTGCGCAGCCAGCGGCGCAGGCCGTGGCGCACGCGGGCGTCCAGCGCGGAGAACGGCTCGTCCAGCAGCAGCACGCGCGGTTTGGCCGCCAGCGCGCGGGCCAGGGCGACGCGCTGGCGCTGACCGCCGGACAGCTCCGCCGGGCGCCGATGCTCCATGCCTTCCAGCTGGATGAGCGCCACCAGCTCGCGCACGCGCTCCTGCACCTCCGCGTTCGGGCGCTTGCGCACGCGCAGGGCAAAGGCAATGTTCTCGAAGACATCGAGGTGCGGGAACAGCGCGAAGTGCTGGAACACGAAGCCCACGTTGCGGTCGCGCGTGCCCAGGCGCGTCACGTCGGCGCCATGGTCGCGGATCTCGCCGTGATCCGGCGGATCGAGGCCGGCAATCGCACGCAGCAAGGTCGTCTTGCCGGAGCCTGAAGGTCCCAGCAGCGCGACGAGCTGGCCGGTCGGCACGTCCAGGCTCACGTTGTCCAGCGCGGTGAAGCTGCCGAAGCGCTTGGTCACATTGCGGATCTCGATGGACATGGGCTACCTCGCTTCGGTGGCGTCGATGCGCGCCTGCAGCACGCGCCGGGCGATGAGGGTGAAGACGCCGACCAGGGTCAGGATGCTGGCGACGGCGAAGGCCGCCTGGAAGTGGAACTCGCCGTGCAGGATTTCCACGTGCAGCGGCAGCGTCGTGGTCTCGCCGCGGATGTGCCCGGAGACGACGGACACGGCGCCGAACTCGCCAAGGGCGCGCGCCGTCGTGAGAATCACGCCGTACAGCACCGCCCAGCGCATCCCCGGCAGCGAGACGCGCCAGAACATCTGCCACGGGGAGGCGCCCAAGGTCAGCGCCGCCAGCTCCTGGTCGTCGCCTTGAGACTGCAAAAGCGGCAGGATTTCGCGGGCCACCATCGGCAGCGTGATGAACGTCGTGGCCAGGACGATGCCGGGCAGGGCGAAGATGATTTGGATGTCATGCTGAGCCAGGAAGGGGCCGAACCAGCCTTGGGAGCCGAACAGCAGCACGAACACGAGGCCGGAGACGACCGGCGAGACCGACAAGGGCAGGTCGAGCAAGGTCAGCAGCAAGGCACGGCCGGGAAAGCGGAAACGCGCGATGAGCCAGGCGGCGGCGATGCCAAAGACGGTGTTGAGCGGGACGGTGAGGAGGGCGACCTTGAGGGAAAGGCGAAGGGCGACGAGGGCTTCGCTGTCGGTGATGGCGCGCCACCAGGCGAGGAAGCCGTCCTGGAACGCCTCGCCGAGGACGGCGGCGAGCGGGACGACGACGATGAGGGAGAGCCACGCCAGCGCCACGGCGCACAAGGCGATGCGGCCGAGGCGCCGGCCCGGCGAGAGCTTGCGCGCGTCCATGCGCGGGCCGCGGCGGGTGGCGGCGAGAGAGGGGCCGACGGCCATGAAGATGCCTCTACGCTTGCGCTTTTCGGCGCGGAAGTTGCAGCCAGGTGATCGCGGCCAGCAGCAGCGCCGACACCGCCAGCATGATCGACGCGATCGCCGTCGCGCCGGCGTAGTCGTACTGCTCGAGCTTGCCGACGATGAGCAGCGGCGCGATCTCGGTCTTGCCCGGCAGGTTGCCGCTGATGAAGACGACCGAGCCGTACTCGCCGACGGCGCGGGCGAAGGCCATGGCGAAGCCGGTCAGCAAGGCGGGTCGCAACGCCGGAAGGACGACGCGCCAGAAGAC
>CAIXAA010000268.1 GCA_903917305.1 uncultured Myxococcales bacterium
CCACGAACGCGTTGACGACTTCTGGCGCACGCTCGCCCAGGTCGACGCCGTGCCAGGGATGCGCGCGGAACAGGTGGCTGAGGTGGCGGTACAGGGCTTTCTCGTCCATGACATCTCCTTGGGTGCGCGAAGGCTACGGCGTTGGCTGGGGCGTGGCAAGCCGCCGCGCTGGGCACGCGGGCGGCCTTTCTGCTAGCCTCGCCAGGACCTCCAGCCGCGCGGCCGGGGGCTGGAGCGCGACGATGCCTTGGCTGCGCACAACCCGCACGACGCTCCTGTTCGCGCTTTGCATCGGCTGCGGCCACCAGGCCAGCGGCCCGGCCATCGCCACCGGCGGCCCGCAGACGACGAACAGCGATCCCAACGCCTTGGTCATCAAGGGTCCCAACCTCGGGCCGGCCGTCGCGCCCTCACCCGTCGGCCAATTCAGCAGCGTGCGCGGCATGTTCGGCAAGTCGGACGCACCGGACCTGACCGTGCTGGGCGACTGCAACGGCGATGGCCTGCTCGACGCGTTCCGCCCGGCGGAAGGCAAGCTGTTCGTGCAGGAGGCGGCCGGCACGTTCCACGACAATGGCGTGCTGCTTCCGCCAGGTGCGCATCCCGCCGCGCCTTTCAACGGCGGCTTGCCCGGCAACCTCAACGGGGCGTTCTTCGACGCGGACGGCGACGGCAAGCTGGACCTCGTCTATGCCCGCCTGGATGCACTGGATTTGCTGCTCGGTCACGGCGATTGCACCTTCGATGCGCCGCGCAGCCTCGCGCCCGCGTGCCACCAGAACCAGCCGGTGCAGCTGACGCCGCTGGATGTGGACCAGGACGGCCTCATCGATCTCGCGGTGACTTGTGCAAGCAAAGTCGATGGGTTGGCGCGCATCCTTGTCGCGCGCGGCGACCTCACGTTCGACGCCATCGACGTGCCGTCCGGTTCGCTGATCGGCACCAACGACAGCTACCCGTCCTTTGGCATGTTCCTCGACGACATCGACGGCGACGGCGCGCTGGACGGCTTCTTTCTCGCGGAGTTCAACCTCGGCTGGTTCGCCTGGGGCGTGCCCGGCGATCTGCCCGCGTTCAAGCGCGACGATCTGCTCAGCGAGCTCGTCGCCTATGTCGACGGCATGAGCTTCGCGCCGCTCGACGTCGACCGCGACGGCCGCATGGACTACTTCATGTCCTCGACGCAGGCGATGAACCGCCTGTGGTGGACGCGGGGCGGCAGAAAGCTCAATGACATCGGACCTTCCGCCGGCCTTGTCGGCGGCAGCGCGATTCACTGGGCCTCCTTTGCCTCCGACTTCGACTTCGACGGCTGGCCGGACATCCTGGTCCTGCGCCTGGCGCAGATCGGCATCAACGGCGGCAACCCGGATCAGCCGGAGGTCTATTTCAGCCAGCACAACGGCACCTTTGTCGACATGGCGGCGAGCGTGCTCGACCCGGCTCTCAAGACCGAAGCCGAAGTGCTCGCGTGCGGTGACCTGCGCAGCGACGGCCGCGTGGGCTGTTTCGTCGCGAATCACATGGACATGACGACGCCGGAGCTCTCCGGCACGCTGCTGCTGCACAACGACATCGAGCCCAAGGGCGGCTGGATCGGCGTGCGGCTGCGCGGCACGGTGTCGGCGAACAACGGCGCGCTGGCGCGCGTGGCGCTCGAAGGCTCGAATCCGCCTCAGGTTCTGCTCGCTGGCGGTCAAGGGCCGGCGGGCGAACTGCACGACTCGCGCGTGCTGCTCTCGACCGGTCAGGCGACGCAGGCGGACGTGGCCGTCACGTGGCCGAGTGGAATCACGCAGCACGCCAAGTCCCTGCCCGTCAAGGCGTATGCCACGCTGGAGGAGCCGCGCGTGCTGACGGTCGCGCAGCGCATCGCGCCGGCCGACGGCCAGACGCTGGTCGACGTCGTGCTGGATCCAGCGGCGGCGGGCGCGACGGCGGCGACGGTCGACGTGACGGGCGCGGGCACGTGGCAGGGACCGCTTGCGGCAGGCGCGGACGGCAAGCTGCACCGCCAGTTGCTGGCGCCCAAAGCGCCGGGAACGGCGCGCATCGCGGCAAGCTTGGATGGCAAGCCGCTCCTGGTGCGCCCTAGAATCCGCTTTGAATAGACGCTACTGGCGCCGGCCGGTCACTTCGTAGATCACGGCGCACGGCAGCGCGTTCGCATCGACGCGGCGCCCCATCAGCGTGCCGTTGGTCACCGTCAGCTCCAGCGTGGAGAGGTGATCGAGCCGCCGCGTCTGCAGCGAGAGCTTGTCGCCCTGGATGCGCCCGGCGAAACGGTCGTCCAAGTTGTCGCTATTGTTGGTGACCAAGGTCACTTCGCCTGGCTTGCCGAAGGTGAAGACCCACTCGACCTGCACGACGTCGCCGCGCGGCGTGGCTTTGCAGCTGGAGTAATCGGTGCGGAGGTTCACGCGCCAGGTTCCGCTGAGATCCGGACCATTTGCCGCACTGGCCGGCAAGGCGACCGCCATCATCCACAGGCCCGCGAGCCATGCCATCGCTTTCATCATCCCCTCCGCTGTGCCGATCCGCCCCAACCTGCGAGCGCGGGAGGGTCGTCCAGGCTTGGCTGCGTGTCAATCACTTCCGCAGGCGCGGCGGCGGACCCGGCGCGAAATCCGAGGATTTTCGCGCTTGCGGGCCGCCGCAAGGCAACGTAGCCTCGCCGTCCGGATCTGACCCGCACGGCTGCCGCCCGCCCCTCCCCTGAGCCGAGAGTGACGCATGCGTTGGACGAACCTCCCTCTGCATCTCCTTGTTTCTGCTGTACTGCTCGGTGCCGCTGAGCCCGCGCTGGCCGCCGACGACGCGCCCATGCCGCACCGCAAGCACCGCGAAGGCCCCGACCTGGATCTCGGCGATGACGCGGCCGCGCCGCCAGCTGCGGCGGACGAGGCGCTGCCGTCACGCTCCAAGCACGCGAAAAAGCATAGCAAGTGGTGGCTCAAGCACCATCCGAAGGAGGCAGCGGAGGCGGGCGAGACGCCGGCGGCCGAGCGCCACAAGCGGCTGAAAAAGCACAGCAAGTGGTGGCTCAAGCACCATCCGAAGGAGGCGGCGGCGGAGCGCGCGGCCGCGGCTGGAGAGGCGCCGCCCGAAGACGCCGCGCCGCCTGCGGACAAGCCTGCGAAAAAGCACAGCAAGTGGTGGCTCAAACACCACCCGAAGGAGGCGGCTGCGCTGGCGGCCGCGGCGGCCCATGTGCAGGAGGCGGCTTCCGCGCCGGCTCCGGCTCCAGGGGCGCTGGGCGAGGCGCCGCCGGAGAGGCCATTGAAAATGCACAGCAAGTGGTGGCTCAAGCACCATCCGAAGGAAGCGGCGGCAGAGCGCGCGGCGGGTTCCGGTTGGCAGCAGGAGCAAGGCAGAGGGCCGGGCGAACCGCCGAAGACCCCGCTGGTCCTCGCTTTGTCGC
>CAIXAA010000269.1 GCA_903917305.1 uncultured Myxococcales bacterium
GGACCACGGTGTGGTGCGTGGCGGTGGCGTTGTGGGGCTGCGGCTCCGGCGACAGCGGGCAGCCGACCACCAGCGGATCAAACACCAGCAAGGACGTCGTCGCCACGGACGTCGTCGCGCAGGACACGCCGCCGGTCGCCTCCTGCCTCGGCACCGCGTTGCTGGACCAGTTCGCGGCGTTCGACAGCGAGTGCGCCTTCCTCGGCACCTGCCCCGGCGCCGGCAAGTGCTACTGCGGCAAGGCCGCCGCATGCGGCTCCAAGACGCCGCTGTGCAACGCGGACGTCTGCACCGGCGTCGGCACGACGTGCTACTGCGGCGATGGCTGCAAGAGCCAACCGACCAAGGTGCCGACCTGCCCCGCCTCCATCTGCGACCCGAGCAACCTGCCGCTCAATGCTTGCAATCCCATGGATTATTGCCCCTTTGTCGGCAAGGAGCCGCCGGCATCGTGCGGCTGCACCGTCATGCCCGACCACGAGCCGGACTGCTGGTGCGGCAACCCGTGCGACGCGAGCTATCCGAAGTGCTCGGACGCGATCTGCCAGCAGAAGAACCCCGCCAAGTGCATCGTCGTCCCGGGCAAGCCGCTGCAGGGCTTCCACTGCTCGACGTGCGGCTTGCTGGGCAATGTCCCGAAATGCTTCTTTATTCAGAGTCATTGACGCCGGCTGTGACCAAGGAGGGCCACCCGATGGCTGAGGATTCGCCCGAGTTGCTGGCCAGCCTGCACAGCGTTCCGTCAGCGCTGGCATTCTGCCGTGAGACCGCCGACATCACGTTCCGCTCCGACGCGTGGCGGGCGCGGATTGCGCCAGACTCCGAGCAGATTCAATTGGTTGTCGGGGACCATGCCGCCCGCGTCCACGCGCGATCGCCGCAGGGGCAGCCCCTCGACCTGCCGGCGACGGCCACGGAGACGGGCACCGGTTGGTGGCTGCGCCTGGACCAGTCGGAGGCCGACAGTGGCACCGGCATCGCGGAACTCCAGCTGCGCATTGCCGAACTCGAGCGCCACGCCTACAAGGACGCGCTCACCGGCCTGTGGAACCGCCGCTTCTTCGAGAGCACGATCGGCGCGGACATCGCGCGGGCGACGCGGCACGGGCTGGCGCTCACGTTGCTGGTGCTCGACGTCGACCACTTCAAGGCGATCAACGACACGCAGGGGCACGCCACTGGCGACGAGGCGTTGCGCGCCATCGCCGCCATCCTGCAGTCGCGCTGCCGGCAAGGCGATCTGGTCATGCGCTGGGGTGGCGACGAGTTCGCGATCCTGGCGGAGATGTGCTCCTGGCGCGGTGGCCAGGCCCTGGCCGAGAACCTGCGGCAGGCGGTGGAGCGCAGCGAACTGGCACCGGGCGTGCACACCACGCTCAGCATCGGCGTCGGGCAATTCCTGCCGGGCGACAACTACTTGTCGTGGTTCAACCGCGTCGACCACGAGCTGTACAACGCGAAGCAGGGCGGCCGCAACACGGTCCGCGTCCACACCGGACAGCCAAGCGAGAGCGACGACGGGCTGGTCCACCTCGTGTGGCGCGACAGTTGGACCAGCGGGCACCCGCTGATCGACGACCAGCACCGGTCGCTGGTGCAGCTGGCGAACCGCGTGCTTGGCGCGGCGCTGCCGGGGTCGGGCCGGGAGGTCGCGGCCGAACGCGTGCTGGCGGAGCTCGATGCCCTGCTGCGCCACGTGGTGCAGCACTTCGCCGACGAGGAGGGCGTGTTGCACGATGTGGGCTACCCGAAGGCGCGGCAACATGCGGCGGCCCATGCGGCGCTGGCCGGCAAGGCGACCGCGCTGCGGCTGGAAGTCGCGAACGGCAAGGCCACCTTGGGCGCGCTGGTCGACTTCATCGCCCACGACGTGATCATCCGGCACATGGCCACGGCCGACGCGGACTTCTTCCCGTACGTGCGGCTGGACGGCGCTGCGCCGGCGGCTGGGACACCGGTCAAGTAGGCGACCTGGCGATCGAAACCAGGCAAGGAGCGCGGCCGATTCCGGCCACGGACGGCCAGCGAGGGCGGCCCCCGCGCGCTTGACCCGTGGTGGCTCGCCGCCAATACTTCAAGGCCCTGCGCCCGCATGCGCGCCCCGAGGCCGCCGATGACCACCCTCCGTTTCGCCACCGCCTGTCTCGCCCTGGCCCTCGCGGCGTGCGCCACCAGCCCCGATTCGACCGCCGCGGGAGCGAAACAGCTCACGACCCAGGCCAAGATGCCTGTGCCGCTGGACGACACGCCCGTGACCGGCCCGGCCGATGCCTGGGTGACCGTCGTCGAGTTCGCGGATTTCCAGTGCTCCTACTGCGGCAAGGCCGCGCCAACCGTGGCACAGGTACTCGCGGCGTACCCCGTCGACGTGCGGCTGTCCTGGCGCAACTTCCCGCTGACGTCCATGCACCCGAACGCGATGGGCGCCGCGATTGCCGCCGAGTGCGCGCGGGTCCAGGGCAAGTTCTGGCCGATGCACGATCAGCTCTACGCGCACCAGGACCGCCTGGACGCCGCGGATCTGCCCAACTATGCGACCGCGGTGGGCTTGGACATGCCTACGTGGCAGGCGTGCTTGAAGACGCCTGAGCCCGCGGCGCGCATTGCCGCTGACCAGGCGCTGGGCGAGAAGATGGGCGTGGGCGGCACGCCGACGTTCGTGATCAACGGAGAACCGCTCGTCGGTGCGCTGCCTTACAGCATGTTCCAAGACGCGATCAACGCCGCCAAGACCAAGGCCCTGGCCAGCGGCATTCCCCGCGCGCAGTACTACGACAAGGCGATTCTCGGGAAGTAGCCGCTGCCGCTACTCCTCGACGCCGCCGACCGGCTCCGGCTGCTGCACCGCCTGCGTCTGCGGCCAGCCCACGAACTTCGGCACGTACGGCGCTTCAGCCAGGAACTGCTCCTCGCTGATGATGCCTTCGTCCCGCATCTTGTTCATGATTCCGATCATGCGCTCCTGCCACCACGGATCCCACTGCTTCTTGGCGAAGCGCGCGTAGCCGCAGCGCGGGCACGGCTTGTTCGCCGCCAGGAACGCGCTCTCGAGCGGCGACAAATCCTTGGCATCCTTGCCGAAATAGGTCTGCGCCGCGCGCTGGATGCCGTAGATCTTCGGCCCGAACTCGATCATGTTCACGTACAGTTCGAGGATGCGGTCCTTCTGCAGGCGGTGCTCCATCTGCCAGACGATCAGCAACTCCTCGAACTTGCGAGACAAGTTCTTGGCCCGCGTCAGGTAGATGTTCTTGACCAGCTGCTGCGTGATGGTCGAGCCGCCGTACACGAAGCGCCCGTAGTCGAGATCCAGGCGAATGGCGCGCAGCAAAAGCCCTGGCCGCAGGCCATGATGCTTGTAGAACGCGCCGTCTTCCGTCGCGATCATCGACCACGGCGTCCACGGCTTCATCTCCGCCAGCGGCGCCCAGAACCCCGACTGCGGTCCCACCAGCACGTCGTCGAGGATCGTGCCGTTCTCGTTGACCGGCCTCACGAATTCCTCGTTCATCTCCTCCAGGTTCACGTTGCCGAAGCTCGTGACCTCGCAGGTCTCGTCGTCCATCGCCAGGTCGAGCGTCGCCTTGTAGACGTTCTGCAGCGGCACGGCCATGTCCAGCGTCCAGGAGATCTCGCCTTTCGCTTCGATTTTCCCGATGTTGGAGATCATCCCGGCCGGAATCGAGCGCGCCACGGCGCCGCAGTCCTGCTTGGGCATCTCGACATGCACGTGCACCGTCGGCTTCTGCGCCAGATCCGTCGCCTCGCACAGCACGCGCATGTGCGCCTCGCCGACGGTCAGATCCGAGAAATCCACTTTCATCGTGCCCGTTTGCGCCGACGCCGACACCGTCAGCTTCCCCGACGCCGAGAAGTCGTCGATCGGCTTGGGCGCCAGGCGCCACCAGTCGAATCCGACCTTCTGCACCTTGAAATCACCTTCAATCTCCAAGCTCTTGCCCGGCGCGCTCGACGGCTTGACGTCCAGGTGCACCTCGATGTCCGAGTCCGGCCGCACCGACACGCCCGACGACACGATGCGCAGCGCCTGCGCGAACTGCCCGCCCGCCA
>CAIXAA010000270.1 GCA_903917305.1 uncultured Myxococcales bacterium
GCCGTCGACCATGATCGCGTTCAGGGACACCATGGTCTTGACGCCGAACGGCCGCGTCGTCTCGCAACACGCTCGCATCATGGGCAAAGGGCCGATGGCGACGACGAGGTCGGGCTTGTCGTTCTGGCAGAGGTCGAGCAAAGCCGCGCTGACGAGGCCGGGGGCGCCATAGCTGCCGTCGTCGGTGCAGACGATGGTGCGGTCGCTGCCCTCGCGAAAGCGATCCTCCCAGAAGACCAGGTCCTTGCTGCGAAAACCGAGGATGCTCGTCGTGCGGTTGCCGGCCTGCCGCAGGGCCCGCAGCTGCGGGTAGATCGGCGCGACGCCCAGCCCGCCGCCCACCACCACGACATGGCCGAAGTGCGCGATGTGCTGCGGCTGGCCGAGAGGACCGACGATATCGTCAAATGTGTCGCCGGCTTTGTAGTTGTCGCGCATCTCGCGCGTCGTCTTGCCCAGGGCCTGCGTGACGAGCGTGATCGTGCCGCGTTCCGGATCGAAGTCGGCGATCGTCAAGGGAATGCGCTCGCCCCCGTCATGGAGGTGCACCATGACAAAGTGACCAGCCTCGGCAGCGGCGGCGATGTCGGGCGCCGCCACCTCCCACAAGAAGGTGACTTCGGAGAACGCTTCGCGGCGGAGGATTTTGTACATGCCTGCTGGGTAGCGCGCCCGGCCGGGGCCGTCAAGGAACGGAGCGAGGCGGAGCAGATTCGTGCGTTGAAGCGCAGAGTTGCAGCTCCGCGAGCACTGCCGCAACCGCAGCGTCGACGGCCAGCGCGACCGGAGCCGACAGCGGTGCATTCGGCGTAAAAGCCAGACCTTCAACGCCCAGCACCAGGATGCGCTGCGGCAGTTGGCCCAGCACCCGTGCGAGTTCCACTGCTTCGGCGACGCCCAGCAGGTGCGTCGACGTACCGCCCAGCCGCGCCGGTAGCGGCGCAGTGCTGGCGTCGAGCCGTACGATGTCGCCAGCTTGCGCGCCGCCTCGCAGCGCATCGACCAGGATCACGTGGGAAAAGCCCTGGAAGGCGTCCAGCAACGCCGCCCCATCGCCGCCGTGCTCGCGCACCTGCACGCCCGCGGGCACGCGCCCGTGCAGGCGCCGCGCGACCTCCAGCCCGAGCGCGTCATCGCCGCGACCCGGATTGCCGATCCCGAGGACGAGCGTCGCCACCTAGCGCCGCTCCACGTCGAGCTTGAGGAAGTGCGTCGCACACGAAATGCACGGATCGTAATTGCGAATCGCCTGTTCGCACCGCAGCGTGAGCTCGGCATCGTCCAGGTGCAGGTGCGCGGTGACGAAGGCGCGCAGGTCGGACTCCATCGCGCGCAGGTTCTGCGACGTGGGCGGCACGATGTTGGCGGCCTCGATAAGCCCTTGATCATCGAGCTGATAGCGATGGTACAGCATCCCGCGCGGCGCTTCGGTCATCGCCCAGCCGACGGACTTGCGCGGCGTCAGCGCCACCGCCGGCTCGCGCGGCTCGCGGTAGCCGCGGATGAGCCGCAGCGCCTCCTCGCAGGCAAACACCAGCTCCACCGCGCGCACCAGGATGCTGCGGAACGGGTTGCGGCAGACGGTCTCCAGGCCGATCTCCGTCGCGGTCTGCTGCGCCAGCGGCGTCAGCTTGGCGCGGTTCAGCGCCATGCGCGCCAGCGGTCCGACGAGGTAGGTCTCCACGCCTTTGTGGTGCGAATGCAGGGCATTCGAGTGCACGGCGTGCTCTTCGACGAAGTGCTCCTGGTACTCGCGCGCGCTGATGTCCAGGCCGCGATCCGAGACCAACCGCCCTTCATTCATCGGGTATTCGTCGGGATGGCTGAGCGAGACCAGCTCGTGATCCAAGGTCAGCTCGGGAAACGTCAAGGTATTCGCGAACTTCGCCGTCGCGACGGCGGTCTCCAGCGCGCGCTCCAGCGGCGCCACCAGCGTCTCCAGCTCCGCCTTGGACGGCGCGCGGTAGAAGCCGCCGACCTTCACGTTGACCGGGTGGATCTCGCGCCCGCCGACCACGGTCATGATCTGGTTGCCGGTCTTCTTGAGCGCCAGCGCGTCCTTGACCAGCTGCGGATGATCCGCCGCCATGTGGACCACGCTAGGATAGCCAAGAAAATCAGGCGCATGCAGCATGTAGACGTGCAGCGCGTGGCTCTCGATCCACTCGCCGCAATAGAGCAGGCGGCGCAGATCGCGCAGCGGACCGTCCACCTTCACGCCCAGCGCCGCTTCCAACGCGTGCACGGCGCTCATCTGGTACGCCACCGGGCAGATTCCGCAGATGCGCGCTGTGATATCCGGCGCTTCCGCGAAGCGGCGGCCGCGCAGGAAGGCTTCGAAGAAGCGCGGCGGCTCGAAGATGCGCACTTCGACGCTCTCGACCACGCCGCCCTTGATGCGCACGTGCATCGCACCTTCGCCTTCGACGCGGGCGAGGTAGGGGACGGTCAGCGTGCGGCTAGCGTTCATGGGTCTCGCTCTCGCGGCGGAAGGGCTCGGCGGCGGCATTGTAGGTGCGGAAGGCGCGCAGCAACTCGTCGTCGCCCACGCCCGTGCCCGCCAGGTGGCGCGCCAGGGAGGCTGTGTTCGCGGTCTCTGCGGGGCCAAAACAAGCAAAGCATCCGCGGTGATACGTCGGACACAGCGCGCCGCAGCCCGCGTGCGTCACCGGTCCCAGGCAGGTCATCCCTTGCGCCACCATCACGCAGACGGTGCCGCGGCGCTTGCACTCCATGCACACGCTGTACGTCGGAATGTTCGGCTTGCAGCCC
>CAIXAA010000271.1 GCA_903917305.1 uncultured Myxococcales bacterium
ACGGCGGCGACGAGTTCGCGGTCGTGTTGCCGGGTGTCTCGCCGGAAGGCGCGGTGGTCGTCGCCGAACGGCTGCGCGCCGCGGTGGCGGACCTGCGGCTGGAGATCGGGCGCGCTACGGATACCCGCGTGACGCTCAGCGCCGGCGTCGTCGGCCTGGTGCCGGTGTGGAGCGCGGCGCCCGCCCTGCTGATCGATGCGGCCGACCGCGCGTTGTACCGCGCCAAGCGCGAAGGCAAGAACCGCGTGTGCCGGCATGGACCGGGAGACACCGGCGAGCGCTGCGGGCCGGTTCAGTAGCCCAGTTGCCGGGCCGCGAGATCCTTGAGCACTTCGGACGCGCCGCCACCGATCGACAAGACCTTGGTTTCACGAAAGATCCGCTCGATGCGGGCGCCGCGCACGTAGCCGGCACCACCGAGGATCTGCACGGCCTCGCCGGCCACGAACTCCAGCGCCTCCGTGGCGAAGTTCTTGCAAAGACAGACTTCCGCCACCGGCTCCAGCCCCTGCTCCACCTGCCACGCGACATCGAACACCATCGCGCGCACGGCCTCGACGCGCATGGCCATGTCCACGAGCTTGTGGCGGATGACCTGGCGCTGGATGAGGGGCTTGCCGAAGGTCTGGCGCTCCCGGGCGTAGGCGACGGCATCTTCCAGGCAGATCTGGGCGAAGGCCCAGGCGGTGGCAGCGAGGCCCAGGCGCTCGCCGTTGAAGTTGTGCATCAGGCCGAGGAAACCGAGTCCTTCCGAGCCGATGAGGTTGCTGGCGGGCACGCGGCAGCCGTCGAGGAAGATCGTCGCGGTGTCGGAGCACCACCAGCCCATCTTCTTCATCGGCGTGCGGTGCAAGCCCGGCCGGTCGCCCTCGACGAGCATCAGGGACACGCCGCCCGCGCCCGGGCCGCCGGTGCGCACCGCCACTGTAAGGAAATCCGCACGAACGCCGGAAGTGATGAAGACCTTGGAACCGTGCAGCACGTATTCGTCGCCATCGCGCACGGCACGGGTTTGCAGGTTGGCGACATCAGAGCCGCCGCCCGGCTCCGTGACGGCGAGCGCCGCGATGGCGCGCCCGGCAAGAACCTGAGGCACAACGCGCTGTTGCAACTCATCGCTGCCCAGGGCGCACAGCGGCGGCAAGGCGATGGTGTGGCTCATCAATCCCGCCAACAAGCCCCCGGAGCCGGCACGCGCCAGTTCCATCGTGGCGACGAGGCGATACCACACGTCGCCTGGAACACCACCCAGCGACTCTGGAAACCCGAGGGACAGGAGTCCCACGTCGGCCGCTTTCGCATAGAGTTCGCGCGGAAACGTCTCGGCCTCCTCCCACGCCTCCACATGCGGAGCAATCTCGCGGGCCACGAAGGTTCGCACCGCCAAGGCAAAGGCTTCGTGGTCCGGGGTCAAGTGGGGATTGCTTCGCGACATCGCCAACTCCTGTTGCAGCGCTTCCACATGCCGCGACCCGTGACGAAAGTCCAGGTCCAGCGCGGCGTTTGTGCCAACATGCCCGGGCCCGTGGCAACAACCTGCACAGGAATGCCAAGTTGCGGGCCGCACGGCGAAGCTGGCGCTGGCGCGTTGCCGCCGATGGCCCTTCGCCACCTCGATCGGCGGGCGTGGCAATTGACGGGATGCGCATGTGCTGTAGCATGGTCGATCTACGTGTCGGGTCGGACGCGAGGGGGAGTTCTCTTTTCGGATGCGGTGTGCGCCGTGACCCGCGACGTCGTTGTATGCGTGAGTCTTCGGGGAGTTGGGGGGAGTGAATGACGAGCAGTGGGATCCTCCTGGTGCCTTCAGGTCCGCGCGACAATGCGACCGCCGGCGTCGCGGACGACGCGGGACTGGCGGAGGCGCTGTTCCATGACAACGCTCGGGCGATGATGGTCTACGACGTCGCAACCCTGCGCGTCATGCTCGTCAATCGCGCAGCCGCCGCGCAATACGGCTACAGCGAAACGGAGTTCCTGAGCCTGACAGCAGAAGACCTGCGTCCGGCCGAAGAACGTGAGCGTTTCAAGGACTTCCTCGCCAACGCGCCACAAGTGCCTCTGCGGACACGGAATTGGCGCCATCGCCACAAGGATGGGACCGTCTTCACGGTCGACATCACGACGCGGCCGTGCACGTTCCGCGGTCGCTCGTGCCGATTGGCTACTGCGGATCCGGTGGTGCAGGGCCGCGACCGGGCGGACGCGCTGGCCGCGATGGAGCTCGCCATCGGCGCGATGAACGATGGCGTCGTGGTCACGGACGCGGTGGGCTTGCCCGGGGAAGGGCCGCTGGTGCGCCTCGTGAATCCGGCGTTCGAGCGCCAGACGGGGTGGAGTGCCGCCGAGATCATCGGCCGGCCCGCCGCCGATCTGCTGCAGAGCGACGACCAGGCGGCGGCAGAGCGCATCCGCGACGCCTTTCGCGGCGGCACGCCTTGCACGGTCGAGTTCCTCGGCATCCGCAAGGATGGTGGGCGCTACCGGCGCCACCTGCGCGTGCAGCCCGCGCGCGACTCCGACGGCGCGTTGACCGGCTTCATCGTCACGGGTCGCGACGTCACGCAGCTGCGCAACATGCAGGCGCGCGCGCTGCAGGACCAGAAGATGGCGGCCGTGGGCCGGCTTGCGGGCGGCGTGGCGCACACGTTCAACAACCTGCTGACGTCGATCCTGGGCTACGCGGAGATGGCGCAATCGGACCTGACGCAGGCGGATCCGCTGTTCCGCGACATCGGGGAGATCATCAAGGCGGCGCAGCGCGCGGCTGCGGTGACGGAGCAGTTGCTGGCGCTGGGCGGGCGGCAGTTGCTCAAGCCGCGCGTGCTGGACCTCAACGCGACGCTGCGCGGTCTGGCGGAGCGCATGGCGGAGGAGGCGGGGCCGCTGGTGCGCCTGAGCCTGGAGCTGGGCTGGGATCCGGGCTCCGTGCTGATGGATCCCGAGCAGTTGGAGCAGGTCGTCCTGCGCCTGTGCCGCAACGCGCGCGAGGCGATGCCCGAAGGCGGCACGCTGCGCGTAGCGACCTCGGCGGTGCCGATGGGCGTAGCGGACGTGGCGGCGCACGAGACGCCCCATGTGCTCATGACGTTCCAGGACACGGCCACGGGCCTGGATCTGGACGCGGTGAGCCACATCTTCGATCCGTTCTACAGTGCGATGCGGGCGCCGCACCACGACGACCTGGGGCTGGCGACGGTGCACGGCATCCTGATGCAGAGCGGCGGCCACATCGAAGCCCAGGACGCGTGCGGCGCTGGCACGGTGTTTCGCGTGCTGCTGCCCAAGGCGCGGCCGGCGGAGGCGGTGCCCCTGCGGCCGACCGCGGCGACGGCGCAGCCGCCCGTGGGCCACGAGACGGTGCTGCTGGCAGAGGACGAGCCGGTGCTGCGGCGCCTCGCGACGGACATCCTGCGGCAGCTGGGCTACCAGGTGCTGGAAGCGGCGAACGGTGCGGAAGCCTGGCACGTGGCGGAGAGCAGCCCTGCCGGCACCATCGATCTGCTGGTGACCGACGTCATGATGCCGGAGGTGAACGGCCGCGAGCTGGCCGAGCGCTTCATCGCGCACCATCCGGGCGTGCCGGTGCTGTTCATGTCGGGCTACGCGAAGGATCTGCTGGACGGCTACGACAACGCCGCCTGCACGCTGGCCTTCTTGCAGAAGCCCTATTCGATGGCGGCGCTGGCGCGGCACGTGCGCGACCTGCTCGACCGCCGGCATGGCGCGATGGCAAGGTCGCGCACTAGCTAGCGAAAGAGCTCCGGCAGGTCCGCCTGGCGGTGAAAGCCGTTGTAGGGCGGCAGCGCGCTCTGCTCCGACATCGGGAACATCGGCACTTTCTGCAGCGAACTCGCGCCATCGACGCGCAGCGTGGCACCGGTGACGTACGCCGCGCCGGGGCTCAGCAAGAAGCACACCGCCGACGACACCTCGCTCTCCGTGCCGATGCGCGCGGAAGGATTGCGCTTCATCGCCGCCACAGCCACTTCCTGCACGTAGTCCGGGTAGTTGTGCATGCCGCTCGACGCGATGCCGCCGGGCGCGACCGCGTTGACGCGGATGCCCTGCTCTGCCCACTCCACCGCGAGCGTCTGCGTGAGGTTGACGACCGCCGCGCGCGCCGCGCCGGTGTGGGCCATGCCGGGAAAGCCGTTCCACATGTCCGCGACAATGCTGACGATGCTGCCGCCATGGCTGCCCATCCAGTGGTGGAAGGCGGCCTGGCTGACGAGGAACGTGCCGGTCAGGTTGGTGTCGAGCACGGCGCGCCAGCCTTTGGGCTTGATCTCGGCGGCGCCCGCGACGAACTGCCCGCCGGCGTTGTTGACCAGGAAGTCGAGCCTGCCATGGCGGGCGACCAGCTCGCGCACGGCGGCGTCGACGGCGTCTTCCTCGCGGATGCTGAACGGGAGGCAGTCGGCCTTGCCGCCGTCTTCGGTGATCTCGGCGGCGGTGGCGGCGAGCGGTTCGGGACGGCGGCCGGAGAGCACGACGGTGCAGCCCAAGCTTGCGAGTTCGTGGGCGATGCAGCGGCCGATGCCGGTGCCGCCGCCGGTGATGAGGGCGACGCGGCCTTGGAAGAGGCCAGGACGGAAAACGGAGTCGTAGGTCATGGGGATCCTCGCGGCGACGGCGGCCCGATTCGCCCAGAATACCTCACCCAGCCGCAACCGCGAAGCACTGCCTAGATCGCCAGCGCCAGCGGAGCGTCTGAGCCGTGGGTGCAATCCCCCGGAGGTCCATCATGCGTTCCCGTCTTGCTCTTCTCGCCCTCGTCACCGCCGCTGCAGGCACGCCAGCTTGCACGCACTACGACACCCATGTGGAGGCCGACAAAACCGCGCTCGGCAGGGTCGTGGTCTACCGCAACGGCATCGCCTACTACGAACGCCACGCCAAGGTCGACGCCGACAAGCTGACGTTGCGCGTCCCCGCCGACAAGGTCGACGATTTCCTGAAGTCGCTCACGGTCGTCGATGCGCGCACGCAG
>CAIXAA010000272.1 GCA_903917305.1 uncultured Myxococcales bacterium
CTTCGTGGCGAATGAAGTCCTCGATAAAACTGAGGGATCTTCCCGAGGCGGTGTAGTCGGCGTAGGTGACGCGGCGCGGGCCGTACGGGCCGTCGATCGCCTGATCATCGCCGATGATCCCGTCGCGGATGCTGGTGATGAGGTGGTTGGTGGTGGCGAGGCTGCTGCCGGCGGCGTCCATAGGACGGGAGAGTAGCAGGCGGGCCCGCCGCTGTCACAAACCGCCGCGCGCTGGGAAGACGACGAGCCAGATCGACGTGATGACATAGTCGGCGAGCAGGACGGCGATGGAGGCTTCGACGACGGTGCGCGTCGTGGCGAGGCCGACGCCGCGGCTGCCGCCGGAGGCGTAGAAGCCCTTGTAGCAGGCGATGCTGCCGACGATGAGGCCGAAGACCGTGCCTTTGACGACGGTGCACAGCACGTCGGACGGCAGGAGCCAGATGGAGATGCGCGACAAGAACTGGGCGCGGTCGAGGTTCAGCAGCGAGAGCGACACGAGGTAGGCGCCGCCCAGGCCGATCGCGGCGAAGCACGTGGCGAGCAGCGGCATCATCAGCGTGCAGGCGATGATGCGCGGCGCGATGAGGAAGTGCAGCGGGTCGACGGCCATGGTCTCCAAGGCGTCGATCTGCTCGGTGACGCGCATGGTGCCCAGCTCGGTGGTCATGGCGGAGCCGACGCGGCCGGCGAACATCAGGGCGCCGATGGTCGGGGCGAGCTCGCGCACGAGGGCCAGCGCGACGCTGCCGCCGATCAGGGCCTTGGCGCCGAAGATGCTGAATGCGACGGAGGTCTGGATGGCGAACACGGCGCCGGTGAAGGTGCCGGTCAGCAGGATGATGCCCAGGGAGCCGACGCCGACGAAGTTCATCGTCTCGACGTATTCGCCGAATCGGTACGGGGGCTTGGCGGCGCGGAACAGGGCCGTTGCGGCGAACGTGATGAGCACGCCGAGCGCGTCGACCGCGACCAGCGGCAGCAGCAGCAACCGGAGCAGGCCTTTGGCGGTGCTGGGTGGGGCGAACTCGGCCAAGGTCGGACATCCAAGGCGCAGGGGCGCCGGCAGCACGCAGCGTAGCCGCACCGCGCGCGGGGGCCAATTCTTCGGCACTTCGTGCAGCTTTCGTCGCCCCGCTTTCCCTTGCCGCGTCCCGTGCTACAGTCCGCGCGCCCATGACGCCGTATCCCCACGCCCAGCCCGGCACCGTCTACCTCGTTGGCGCAGGACCGGGAGCGCCCGATCTCCTGACCGTGCGCGCCGCCCGCCTGCTGCGGCAGGCCGACGTGGTCGTCTGCGATGACCTCGTCGATCCAGAGACTTGCGAAGGTCTGCGCGCAGAGGTCCTGCAGGTCGGCAAGCGAGGCGGGCAGCCGCACACGGCCCAAGCGACGATCCATGCCCTGCTGATCGAGAGAGCGCGCGCTGGCCAGATCGTGGTGCGCTTGAAGGGCGGCGATCCGTTCGTGCTCGGCCGCGGCAGCGAGGAAGCGCAAGAGCTTGCGCAGGCAGGCATTCCCTGCGAGGTCGTTCCGGGGCTGTCGAGCGCGCTGGCGGCGCCGCTCCTGGCCGGGATTCCCGTGACGCATCGCGGGATTGCCGATGCCTTCTGCGTGGTCTCCGCCCATCCCAGGCTCGAAGGCGCGCCGAGCCTGCCGCCGTACCACCCGCGCCGGACGCTGGTGGTGCTGATGGGCGTGGCGACGCTGCCGCAGTGGCTGCCGCTGCTCGAACCGCTTGGCTATCCGCCGGAATTGCCGCTCGCGGTGGTGACGTGGGCGGGCCGGCGCGAGCAGACGCTGGTCGTGACGGATCTCGGTCATGTGGCGGAGGTGGCGGCGCGCGAGCCGCTGCACTCGCC
>CAIXAA010000273.1 GCA_903917305.1 uncultured Myxococcales bacterium
GACGCACGGATCGCCGGTGGGCTTCTGCTTCTTGACGCAGTGGCCGTTGTCGCAAGCCGGCAGGATGCACGGCGTCTTGCCCTTGACCTGGTCGCTGCAGTCGAAGTCCGTCTCGCAATCCGTGCCCGGCGCATCCGAGTTCACTTCGTCCAGGCTGGTCGTATCGACTTGAATGTCCGTCCCCGGCGTCGCATCGACGTCCGGACCCACGGCCACATCCGGCGGCACGTCCGGCTGCACCACGGGAACGTCCACCACGACATCGACTGGCGCTTGAACGGTGATCTGGCCACAGCCGACCAGCAGCAGGGCAGCGGCCAGGGCGGCGGTGCAGGGACGCGCGCGTTGCATAGGGAACTCCAAGGCGGGACGGTGGCATATCGGAGCAGGCGGCGCCGGCAAGCTCGCAAAAGCATAGTCGCCGAGGGGTCCCCCGTCAAAGAAGAGGCGACCGGCCCGCAACGGCCGGCGTCGCCCGGCAAGTGCTGTCCGCGGAAAGGGTTGCCCCAGGCCCGTTGACGCAGCGGCCAGCAGAGCGCGAAGCTACGGCGCCATCAGCCGCCGCCTTCGCGCGCCGGCCCGGAGACCGCCATGCACGAAGTCAAGCTGCTCTCCTTCCCGCACGAGCGCCTCGAGCGCCTGGAGCGGGTCGTCGCCAAGCACAACCGTCGCTTGGATCATCATGCACGCAAAGCGCTTTTGCACGGCGTCGAGGCGGGCACGCCGGCCATCGTCGCGCGCTACGCGGAGGAGCACGCCGCGCACAACGTCGCGCTCGAGTACAAGCTGCTCGGCGCCACCACGGAAGTCGCCGAAGCAGCTGCCGCGGCGCCTGTCGCGACGGCATGAGCTTGGAACGCAAGCCGTTCTCGCTCGTTGACCTGCAGGCGCGCGAGGTCCACTACCTGCGCCTGAGCGTGACGGACCGCTGCAACTACCGCTGCACGTACTGCATGCCTGCCGAGGGCGTGGACGTCGTGCCGCGTGCCGAGCTGCTGACGTTCGACGAGATCGAGCACCTGACCCGCGTGTTCGTGGGCCTCGGCGTGCGCAAGGTCCGCATGACGGGCGGCGAGCCCATGGTGCGGCGCGGCATCACCGATCTCGTCGGCCAGCTGGCGCGCATCCCCGGCCTCGAAGACCTGGCCATGACCACCAATGGGCACCTGCTCGCGTCCCTGGCGGAGCCGCTGCGCGCCGCCGGTCTGGCGCGGCTGAACGTGTCGCTGGACACATTGAATCCTCAGCGTTTTGCCCAGATCGCCCGGCGCGACGGCCTCGCCGACGTCCTGCGTGGTCTGGACGCGGCGCGCGCCGCCGGCTTCGCATCGATCAAGCTCAACACGGTCGTGATGCGCGGCGTGAACGACGACGAGCTGGGGCAGCTTGCCGACTTTGCCGCGGAACATGGCTTCGTCGCGCGCTTCATCGAGTCCATGCCGATCGGCGCGGGCGCGAGCCTGACGCCCGAGAGCTTCGTCTCCGCGGCGGACATGCGGGCCCGGCTGGCGCAAACGCATGAACTTGCGCAGGATCTTCTGCACGGCCATCCCGGCGGCGGTCCAGCGCGCTACTGGCTGGCGCGGCCGCGATCCGGCGGTCCCGTGGCGCGCATTGGCTTCATCTCCGCGATCAGCGAGCGGTTTTGCCAGCTGTGCAACCGCGTGCGGCTGTCCTCGACCGGCACGCTGCGCGAATGCTTGTCGCTGGCGGGGGAGCTGTCCCTGCGCGACCTGCTGCGCGCCGGTGCTTCGGACGAGGCGATCGCGGCGGCGATCGCGACGGCGCTGAACACGAAGGTCGACGGTCACCGATTCGACGCGGCCGTCGCCACGCCGGACAACATGAGCGCCATCGGCGGCTAGGTGGCAGCTACATCCGCACGAACTGCGCGGCGAACTGGTAGGCCAGGCCAAGAACGCCAAAACACACGGCAATTACGACAAGGCGCTGCGTCGCGCTCGGCTGCGGCGCAGGCGGCAGATCGCGCGACAGCACGGTGCCTGCGACGAAACCCACAAGCAATCCGCCAATATGCGCGGCGTTGTCGATCTGCGGCACCATCATCCCCAGGCCGATGTTGACCGCCGTGAAGAAGACCGAGATGCGCAGCAGGCTCTTGTAGACCGGCGCAGGGACGGAGTTGCGGCGCGACAAGGCAAAACCGAGCAGGCCGCCCATGACGCCGAACACCGCGCCGGACGCGCCGACGCTGGGCATGCGCGGGTCGCTCGACAAGGTCCACGCCAGGGACGCGATCGAGCCGCCGAGGCCGGCCAGGATGTAGAGCACGAAGAACAGCACCGAACCGAAGAGCCTTTCCGCGGTTTCGCCAACCGATTTGAGGACGTACATGTTCATGCCGACGTGCAGGACGTTGGCATGGACGAAGGTGCAGGTCAGCAGGCGCCAGGCCTGGCCCTCGCCGACCGTGGCGGAGGCGACGTTGGCGCCAGCGCTGCGCAGGATGTCGGGGTCGAAGGTGGCGAAGAAATTGCCGCTGCCGTCGCGAAACGCGGTCATGGCCACGAACACCAGCAGATTCAAGCCGATCAGCAGCAAGGTCATCGGCGAGCCGCGGCCTGCGCGGCGCAGGCGCTCGAAGAACACCTCTGGAGTGCGCGGATCGCCGAGCGCGGACAGGTGCTCCA
>CAIXAA010000274.1 GCA_903917305.1 uncultured Myxococcales bacterium
CGCCTGCTCTACGGCGCGCGCGTCTCGCTGAGCATCGGCCTGCTGGCCACGCTCGTCAGCTTCCTCATCGGCGTTTCCTACGGCGCCATCGCTGGTTACGCAGGAGGCAGGCTCGACGGGCTCATGATGCGCACGGTCGACGTGCTCTACGGCCTGCCCTTCATGTTCATCGTGATCCTGTTGCTGGTGGTCGCCGGGCGCTCGACCTGGAACCTGTTTCTCGCTTTGGGCGCGGTGAGTTGGCTCAGCATGGCGCGCATCGTGCGCGGCCAGGTGCTGGCGCTGCGCCGGCGCGAGTTCGTCGAAGCGGCGATCGCCAGCGGCATGGGCGAGATGCGCATCCTGTGGCGCCATGTGCTGCCGAACACGCTGGGGCCGGTCATCGTCTACGCGACGCTGTCCGTGCCGGCGGTGATCCTGGAGGAGGCCTTCCTTTCCTTTCTTGGACTTGGCGTGCAGCCCCCCGCCGCAAGCTGGGGCACGCTGATCGCCGAAGGCGCGCGCCTGATGGCCGACCGGCCATGGCTCATCCTCTATCCCGCGCTGGCCCTCGGGTTGACCTTGTTTTCGTTGAACTTCATCGGTGACGGACTGCGCGACGCGCTCGATCCACGCAGTTCGCGCTAGCGCCGGCAGCGCACGCCGGAGAGCTGCCAGACATAGCGAAGGCGGGGAAAGAAATGGAACTCCCCGCCGCCGCCGCCAGGCACGGTGAGCTCGCGGCGCGCGAGGATGCGCTGCGGATCGACGTAGGCCGCCAGATCCCGGCAGGGCGCGGGCAGCAGCCCCGGCGCAGGCGTCGCGGCACAGGTCCCATCCAGCAGCAAAACCGCATTGGCGTCGATGGGTTGGCCCTCACGGCACGCGGCGTCCAGGGCACCCTGCTCCAGCGTGCGCAGCGTCGGGCCCTGGGCGCTCCACCGCCCGATCGGCGCCACCATGCGCACCGCACGCTGCTGCGCGGGCGGCACGAGCATCGACCACGTCCCGGGCTGGCGCCCCAGAACCTGGCGCAATTCCTGGTAGCTTTGCCCCTGGCTGTCGAGCTGGCGGCGGCCGGCATCCGCCAGCAGCAGCGTCAGCAGCAACGCCAGCGCCAGCGCGCCCATGCCCACGCGCGCCGGGGTGCGCAGCCGGCCGTTCGTGGGCACAAGCAGCGGCAAGGGCGCGAACAGCAAGGCAAGCAGCGGCCCCAAGGCGGCCTCGTAGCGCAACTGCGAGGCATCGCCGCGCGCCAGGGGCGCCATCGGCAGGAGGGCCGCGAGCGCGGCCGCACCCAGCACCAGCGTCAGGCGCAGCTGCAACGGCCGCGACGGCTGGGCGCGCACCCACGCCAGGGCACCGGCGAGCGCGGCGAGGACCGCGAGCGGCGCACCGAAGTCGAGCCGCCACCACAGCGGCCGCCAGACGCGCAGGGCGTCCCACATCACGATTCCGCCTTGCACATCGCCCGCTTTAGACGCCGCGTAGCGCGACGCCTGCCAGAGGCCGGCCAGCCCAACGAGCGCGAGGAGCCCAAGCCAGGGCGCGAGCTTGCGCGGTGTCAGGTGGGGCGGAGGTTCATGGGCCTTCTCGCGCGGATGCCAGGCCAGCGCCCAGGCGAGCAGCAAGGCGCTGCCAGCCAGCGCCGCGCCCATCACGTGCCCGAGCGCCAGGAGCAGCAGCGCGCACAACGTGCCGCAGCGCTGCAGCGGCGTGGCGCGCGGGCCGGCCAGCCAGAGCACGGCGGCGATCAGCAACTGCGCGAACACCAACGGACTTTCCGAGTGCCCGACGCGGACCGCGGCCGGAGCCAGCGCCATCACCAGGCCGGCGAGCGCGGCCGCGGGTGCCGACCCCGACGCGGCGAAGACCGCGCCGGCTGCCAGCAGGGAGGCCAGCGAACCTGCAGCGATCGCCAGCCAGCCGACGCCGTCGTGGTGGCGGCCGAACAGCGGCACGAGCGCGCGCTGGGCTTCGAGCCAGGCATCGCCGACAGAAGTCGCGGTCTGGCGGTGCTCCGCCGCGGTCTCCGGCAGCGAGAGGGCGATTGCGAAGTCCTCGTACGCATGGCCATTGGGCCGCAGCGGCGTCAGCGGCGCCTCGGCGCGCGCCAGGACCGCCGCTGCCAGCACGCCAAGCAGCAGCGCAACGACCGCAAGCCATTGCCGCGGGCGGCGCAGGTCGCGGAGCAGCCGCACGCCGCGCGCCACCGACGCGAACAGCACGAGCAGCCACGCAGCGAGCGTCGCGCGCAGACCAAGCAGCGGAAACAGCTGCGAACGCTCCGGCTGGGCCAGACTGCGCGACAGCGCGCCGTCATCGCGCTGCGCGATGGCCGCGGCCAACAGCACCTGCGCCCGCACCAGCGCCGCGTTGTCCGGCATCGGGACCTCGATCGCCATTTCTTGCCCGGCGCGTTCGGGCGGCCGCAGGATGAGCAGCCCGGAGCCGTCGGGCACCGAACGCAGCACGAACTCGACGCGATCCGCGGAGACGGCGATGCCGCTCAGGATCACACCTTCCCCGACGGCCGCGCCATCGCGGTACGGCAGCGCCAGCGCCTCGATCGCCGCTTCGTGCCCCGGCCCCAGCGCCAGCACGTCGGCGGCCGGCAGCGGCACGACGCTGGCCAGCAGCGCCACCGCCAGCAGGCAGCCGGCCAGAACTGCGTACGGTTTCCATCTCATGCGCGATCGGTGGGCGCGTGGTGGACGTTCATCTGCACGACGCGCACCGGAGGCCCGAGCGTCACGTCCGCCTCGGTCAGGCCGTAGAACAGCTCGCCGTCGATGCACGGGTCGATGCGCTTGCCGTCCCGCGCAACCACGCGCAAGGATTGGGCGGCGCGCTCCACGAAGGTCTCCATCACCATCTTGCGACCCGAAGCGAGGCGCGGCAGGTTGCGGATCACCTCATTGACGCTCGGGTCGCCGGCCATCACGTGCAGCACGCCGCCTTCGCGCGCAAACGGGAAGATGCGAAAGACTCCCGCGAGGTTGAGATCGATCGAGCCCACGTTGATCGCGCGGTAGTCGCGCATCGGCAGCTTCTCGCCGTCGATCCAGACATCGGCCGGCAGCGGCTCGAACACGGTGTCGGAGTAGTGGCGCAGCTCCACGGGCAGCGGCACCTTGCGCAGCCCGGGCGCCTGCATGGTCGCCGAGAACAGGATGCCGCCGACGACCTCCAGGATGCCGGTGACGCCTTGATTCTCATGGGCATAGAACTTGTCGAAGAAGCGCTGCCCGATGCCGGCGAGCGCCAGCGCGAAGCCGAGCTTGTCGAACGTGCGGCCGGGCCAATCGCTGTCCGGGCCGTAGACGCCGCGCACCCGCAGGCTGTCGATCGTGCAGATGCCGGGTTGCTGGCCGGCGCGCAAGGTCGCGCAAAGTGCGCGCAAAAGACCATCTGAATCACCGATCACGCCGCACTTGCGCCCGACGAAGTCGATGGTGCCGGCATTCGTGGGCATGATGGCGGGCGCCGTGTCCTTGCCGCCGCGCTCCGCCAGCACCTGCTGCGCGACGTTGGTCAGCCAGTGGAACGCGCCGTCGCCGCCATCGGCGACCCAGTACGGGATGCCGGCGTCGAGGAAAGCGCGCACCACGCCAGCGATCTCGGCCGTGTCCTGGGTGCGCCGCACGATGCCGAGATCGCCGACGGTTTCGCGCATGGCCTCGTAGCGCGCCGGGTTCAGCCTGTTCTTCTTCGAGTTCGGGTTCGTGATGACACCGACGAGCGGTCTGGCCACGGATCCTCCTTGCTTCACACCAGGCGCAGCTGCGCCTGCCCCAGCACCGAACAGTCCAGCCCGCCAAGCCGCAGCCGGGCACACAGGGCGGGCGCCCCGGCACCATACGCCGCGACATGGGCCGCACCGCTGCGCCGCGCGAGCTCGTCGAGCGCCGTCCCCGACGACCGCCGCGAAAATGCCAGCCCGCGCTCGCACGCCAGCGGCGCGAGCGTGTCCGCACCCGCGCGCTCCGCCACCAACCAACGCCGCAGGTCGCCGCGCGCCGGCGGCAGGCGATCGGCCCGGTCCAGCGGCCACAGCACCAGCCCGCCCGCCGGCAGCTCGGCGCCCACTGCGCGCGCTGGCGGCAGTTCGCCTCCCGTCTGCCGAAAGCGGCGCACCAGCCTGGCCAGCGAGGGCGCCAGCCACACCGGCACGTTCGCATCCGCCCACGCCAGCACGTCCAACGCCAAGGTCGGCGCCTCCAGCAGCCACACCAGCGTCACGCCGCCCTGGACCAGGGCCTGCGCCAGGGTCAGCTCGCCTTGCAGCTCCGCCGCGGACAACATCTGCGTCTCAGCCAGTTGCGCGTCGAGCACCAGCACGTCGGCCTCGCGCAGCGCCAGCGGCTCGGCCGTCGGCAGGGTGTCCAGCCGCGCGGCGCCCGCAAAAAGATACGTCTGTTCGCCTATGTGCGTGCGCAGCAGGGCGGAGCCGGCCGACGCGCCCCCCGGCAGCAGCTCCACCGCCACCGGCCCCAACTGGAACGGGCGACCATAGGGCACCGCCAGCGGCGTCGCGCCCCCTTGCCCGAGCAGCGCAGCCACCACCGGGCTGCACAGCACCCGCGATCGGCGCCGGCGCTGGCCATCGAACTGCGCCAGGAAGCCGATGCCGCGCCGCGTGTCGCCGTCCAGCCACAAGCGCGCGGCGGGCACGTGCAGCCCTCCTCGCACTGACAGGCTGGTTTGCAGGCTCGCCGTCGCCATCCGTCCCTCTGCCGCGTCCAAACAGCGGCGGTTGTACCTGACAAGGCGCCGTGCGTCACATGCCGGGGGTTGTGAGAGGATTCACAGACTCTCAACCTTGCGCTTTTCCCAGCCTCGGGCCAGCATGCGCCGCGGAGAAAGAGAATGACATCACCCCAGTCCGTGCCGCCGGTTGCCCCCGCGCGCCTCGAAGGAGACGCGACCGACCATGCCTCTCAAGTTGCTGATCCGGCAACCGATGCCCGGCAATCCGAAGCCCTGGCGCCGCTTGCCGCGCAGGAGCCCGCCGCGGCGGTCTCCGGGCCGCTGTTTTCCCCCAAGGAGCACCAGCCGGTCCAAGATGGCCTGACCGCTGCCGACCTCGCGCACCGCTCCGGCATGGTCCATGGCCTGGGCCTGTTCTCGCGGCTCTTTGCCTGGATCTTCTTCAAACCCGTGCAGTTCTCGCCGCGGTTGAACAACGATCTCGCCGCCCTGGCGCGCGAAGGTGTGCTCGTCTACACGATGAACACCATCAGCCTGCTGGACTACCTCTACTTCAACTACGCCTTGTCGCGCGCGGCCTTGCCGCTGGCGCGCTTTGCCAATGGCGTGTCGCTGATCGCCTTCCAGCCGTGGCGCCGCGCGGTCGCGACGTGGTTCCGCCGCATCGTGCTGCAGCAAAAGCCCAAGCCGGACGCGGAGATCATGCGCGGTCACCTGCGCCGCCACGACGCGATCCTGCTGTTCCTGCGCCGCGGCTTCACGCTGGTCGATCTCATCACGCCGCGTCAGCAGGAGTCGTACCTGCGCGAGCTGATCAGCGCGCAGCGCGAGGTCGACTTCCCGCTCATCGTCGTGCCGCAAGTCCTTGTCTGGCATCGTAATCCTGACCGCGATCGCTCCAGCATCATCGACGGCTTCTTCGGCGATCCAGAAGTGCCCGGCCGGTTGCGCAAGCTGCTGAGCTTCATCCTGAATCACCGCCGCGCCTTCGTGCAGATGGGGCAGCCGATCCACCTGCAGCCGTTCCTGGCGGAGCATCCCGGCATCGACGACGACGGCCTCCTGGCGGAACGCCTGCGCTTTCGCGTCGTTCAGTCGTTCAAGACCGAACAGCGCATCATCCGCGGCTCGCCGATCAAGGCGCCGAACGTGATGCGCGAGGAGATCCTGCAGGAGGCGGAGGTCGACAGCGACCTGCGGCGCATCGCCGGCGAAATCAACAAGCCTTACGAGATCGTGCGCGCGGAGGCGGACACGAACTTGAAGGAGATCGCCGCGCACTACCAGATGGGCATGGTCAGCTTCATCAGCTTTTTCCTGACCTTGCTGTGGGCGCGCATCTACGAGGGCATTGAGGTCGACGAGGAAGGCCTGGAGCGCATTCGCGAAGTCGGCCGCAAGTCCCCGGTCATCGTGGTGCCGAGCCACAAGAGCCACATCGACTACCTCATCATCAGCTACCTGTTCTACCGCAACGGCTTGATTCCACCGCACATTGCCGCCGGCGCCAACCTGTCGTTCTTCCCGCTCGGCACGATCTTCCGGCGTGGCGGCGCGTTCTTCCTGCGCCGCAGCTTCCACGGCCAGCCGATTTACGGCGCGATCTTCCGCCATTACATGCGCAAGCTGCTGCGCGACGGCCACTGGCTGGAGTTCTTCCCGGAGGGCGGCAGGTCGCGCACCGGCAAGCTCCTGCCGCCCAAGTTCGGCCTGCTGACCACCGTGCTGGAGTCGGTCGCCGACGGCATCGTCCAGGATGTCGCGCTGTTGCCGACGAACTTCGGCTATGAGCGCCTCATCGAGGAGACGGCCTACCGCAAGGAGCTCGAAGGCGGCGAAAAGAAGGGGGAGAGCGTCGGCGAGGTCCTCAAGGCCACGTCGGTCATCCTGCACAAATACGGGCGCATCCGCATCCAGTTCGGCGAGGCGATGTCCGCACGGCAGATCCTGGCGGATCACGGCGCGCTGCTGCCGGCAGACCAGCGCGACAAGAAGCAGTTCGAACGCGCCGTGAAAGTCTGTGGTTACCTCATCCTGGGCGGCATCAACGCGGCGGACGTCATCACGCCGACGTCGATTACGGCGGCGGTGCTGCTGACGAAGATCCAGCGTGGCATCCGGCGCTCCGACCTGCTGACGCGCGTCGGCTACCTGCTCGACGTGGCCAGCCGGCGCGGCGCGGTGCTGTCCGGTCCGCTGACCACGGCGATCCGCGTGCGCCGCCAGCAGCTGCGCGAGGCGGAGTCCCACGACCTGGCCCGCCACGCGAAATCCGGAGGTGTTCCGGATCCTTTGGGCGCGCAGAGCGAGCGCGCTCGGCTGATGGGCGAAGCGGTCGCGGAAGTCGTCGACAAGGTCCTGGCCATGTTCGAGGCGGCCAAGTGGATTCGCCGCAACCGCTTCGAGGACGAGGACGTCTTCATCGTCAAGAAGGCTGGCCGCCTGCACCTGGATTACTACAAGAACAACATGATCCACCTGTTCGTGCCGGACGCGCTGACCGCCGCGGCGATCCTCGCGCTGCAGGAGCAGGGTCCGACCATGACGCCCGACGAGCTGCGCGACATGACCAAGTTCTTGTCGCGCCTCCTGAAGTTCGAGTTCGTCTACGCGCCCGGCGTGGGCTTCGAGCAGCAGTACGACGGCACGCTGACCGACTTCTGCCGCGCCGGCTGGATGACGACGGACCAGAACGGCAACCTGCGGCTGACCAGCACGGTGACGCCGGTCGTGGCCTTGTACGCGAAACTCGTGCAGAACTTCATCGAGTCCTACGTGCTCGTCGGCCGCGGGCTGGCGGCGCTGGGCAAGGGCGCGATGAGCGACCGCGAGTTCATCGACTACGTGCAGCAGGAAGGCCAGATGGCGTTCGAGCTGGGCGACGTGCAGTGCTACGAGGCGATCTCCAAGGTGAACTTGACCAATGCGCTCAAGATCTTCCTGGAGCAGGGCTATGTGCGCCAAGGCTGGGAAGGCCAAGGCAAGAAGCGCCAGAAGATGCTGAGCGTCCAGCTGGGCGAAGGCACCGGCGCGCAGCTCGCCGGCTACGTGGCGCGGATTCGTGCCCTGCACGCGCCGTGGCGCATGGACAAGTTCTGATCGTGGCCCAAACGGAGGCCGCGAGACCTGTACGGATCCCTGCCGGTGTGCTACACCCCCCGCCGCCCACGACGGCAGCGATATCCATCGCACAGACCGGAACCCAGAGGTAACCCATGAGATTGTATCCAGGAAAGATCTCGCCGATTGCGGGCGACATGGTCCAGCAGCTCGTGGCCAATGGCGACATCGAGGTCCTGCCCGACATGGTCAGTGAAGTCGTGCTCGACATCGAGAGCGTGCTTCGCGAGTACATCCGGGCAGATCGCGAGATCACCGACCGCGCCCGCGACGTCATCTCCAAGGACGGCCTGGAATTCAACCAGGTCAACAAGATCAAGACCAAGCTCGCCGAAGAGCGCGGCTTTGGCATCGGCGATCGCGCGGTGGAATACCTGACGCGCCAGATCATCGAGGCGCTGTTCCACAGCCGCAACGTCGACGAGGTCTTCGCGGAGGACCACACGCTGCGCAAGTCGCTGCGTGACGTGCTGAATCGCCACCTGAACGTCGATGACGACCTGGACCAGGAGGTGCGCAAGCGCATCAAGAACCTGCAGGAAGGCACGTCGACGTGGGAAGTCGAGTACCACAAGGTCATGTCGGACCTCAAGCGCTTGAAGGGCCTGGACGCCTAGCCTGGCCGGCCGTGATCATCAAGCATTGACTGCACGCACCGATTCGCCGAACAATCCCCTCTGCCTTGAGCTTGGAAGGCGCCGAACCCGCGCCCCTGCTTGAAGAGTCTGCCGCACGCGAAGGGACACACCATGGGCTTCCACCTGCACCGCGATGGCCAGTCTACCCCGTATGATATCGCGATCTTGCGCGAAATGGCCCGCAAGGGCGAGCTTGCCCAGGACGAGTACATCTACGACGACAAGAAGGGCGAGTGGATCGGCGCGGCGCAAGTCCCGGAGATGGTCGGCGCGTGGAACATCCAGGAGGATGAGGCCACGGTCGCCATGGAACTGCCGGCCGATTTCAGCGCGATGTTCGAGGAAGAGCAGCGCAAGCGCGCCGCGGCGCAGCAGGCCGCTCCCCAGCCGCCGCGCGCAGCGGAGCCGGTGCACCTCGAGAGCCGCGAGCCTGTGCGTCTGGAGAAGAAGGTGGCGCCCGTGCGCCAGGAAGAGCCGATGCGCCTGCCCGAGAGCGGCGGTGGCGGTCGCGGCGGCGCGGGCTTTGGCGGCGGCGGCTTCGGCGGCAGCGGCGGCGGTCGCGCCAACTTGCAGCCCGGCCCGATCCTGAACCCGATCACGGTGGTCATCCTCGCGATGGTCACCTGCGGCATCTACCCGCTGGTGTGGATGTTCAAGCGCGCCGCGGAGATCAACGTCTTCCTCGGCCGCGAGGAGATCAAGACGACGCACCTGATCATCGGCCTGTTCTGCTTCCCCCTGATTTTGATGGGCATCTGGAAGATGATCAAGGCGCTGCCGGAGATGGGCCAGAAGGCCGGCGTGCAGATCGAGGATCGCAGCACGCTGCTGATGATCTGCGCGCTGTGCGTCGCACCGGCGTTCTACTACCTCGTGCAGACCGATTTGAATACGATCTGGCAGGCTTCGGGCGCCCAGCCGGCGCGCTGAGTCGCACGAACGACAGCAGGCAGTGCAGCTAGACCGGACAGTGCGGAAAGAGGAGCGAGGCCGATGAGCAAGTTGCGTCTGACAGCGTGGACCGTGCTGACGACCCTCGTGGTGTCGCTCACGGGCTGCTACAACACCTACCGCATCCCCAGCGACGAGTACCGCAAGCTGCAGTCGCGCACGGCCTTGTCCGAGGACGCGCACCTCAAGGACAAGATCACCAAGGAAGAGCTGGAAGGGCTCGAGAAGCTTGGCGAAACCGACTCGGTCGGCGTCACGAGCGACAAGAACGAGCGCGTGATGGTCAACCGCGACACGCGCCTGTTCGTGCGTTCGCAGGGCGGTCGCCGCTACCCGATCACGCCGTTCAACTTCTCGATGATGTCGAGCCAGTTGGTGGCGTCGGACCGCGACACGCTGATGCC
>CAIXAA010000275.1 GCA_903917305.1 uncultured Myxococcales bacterium
CAAGCCGCTGCGCCGTGTCGCGCCTGTGGTCCGCGGTGCGGCCAAGAAGCGCCCGGCCGTGGATGCGCCGGTTGCCGCGACGACGACCGAGGCGGACGCGGCCACCCTGCTGGAGCAACTCCAGGAGACAAATCAGCAAAATGGCAAGGACGCGTTGCGCGATCTGTTCGCCCGAGCCCGTGACTCGGACGCGGCGGCGGCCAAGGATTCGCTGCACCAGCACCCGGAGCGCGGCGCGACCGGGGTTGGGCGCGCGGCGGAACTCGTGGTCGCGCACGCGGTTTCGACGCACGAGGATCGCCTGGCGGCGGAGCTTGCCGGCAAGCTTGGCAGCGCCAGCCCGGACCTGCGCGCGGCACTGGCGGCGCTGCCGGTCGATCCGAGCGCGACCGTGCCGCTGGACGCACTGCCGTTGCTGGAGGCCCGCGAACGCGCGCGTGGCCACGCCTTCGGCCGCGACTGGAGCCCGTACGCCCGCCAACGCATCCGCGCCCGCATCTACGCCGCCGCGGGCGACACGCGCGGCGCCCGCGAGATCACCCGCACGCTGCACGAGCAGGACGGTCGTCTGACCTCCTTCATCCTCGCGCTTGCGCAACTGCTTTTGCTGGCAGGCTTGTTTGGCGTGGCGATCTGGATCGCCGGCACGCTGCGCACCAGCGCCGCCCGCAGCCGCGGCGAGCCCGGTCTGCGCTGGCTGCGCAGCCGGCATCCGGGCTTGCCGGAGGACCGGCCGTACCACACCGACCCGCTCGTGCCGCTGCTCGGCTTTGCCGCCTGGCTGATCGGCTACTTCACCGCGGGGCTGCTGCCGGCCGTGCTGCCGGGCAACCACGTGCCGCAAGGGCTGGCGACGCTGTTCCAGGGCGGCGTCGGCGTGCTGCTCGCGGTCGCCGTGGTCCATGCGTTTGCGCGCCACACGCCGCCGCTGACGATCGCCGCGCGCCTGGGCACGCAGGGCATCTCGGCCTCCTTCTGGCAGGCCAGCACGGCGTCGCTGCGCACCTATTGCGCCTTGATTCCAGTCATGTTCATGGCGACGCTGCTCAGCGCTGCCCTCTTTGGCGAAGGCGCCGAGACGCACCCGGTGGCCGGCTTCCTGCTCGACGACCCGGATCCGCTGCAGCTGCTGAGCCTTGGGCTGGCCGTCGTCATCGCGGCGCCGGTGGGCGAGGAGCTGCTGTTCCGCGGCTTCCTGTACCGCGTGCTGCGCCAGCGCTTCGGCATTCGGATGGCGCTGGGGGCGACGGCTTTGCTCTTTGCGATCCTGCATATGGCGCCGCAGAGCCTGTTGCCTTACACCGTCTTGGGGCTGGCTTTTGGGTTGGTTTACGAGTGGACGGGGTCTTTGTGGGCGTCGATCGTCTTGCATGGGCTTTGGAATTTCATCGTGTTCGCCTTCGTGGCGGCGATGGCGCTTTCCTGACGCTTGCCGCGGGGCTGATTGAGCCGTAGATGGCTTTGAATTCTTTGCTGTCCTTCTTTTGCGGTTGGGTCATCTGGGAGAAACCAGCTCCTCGGGGGCGTGCCGCCCCCGCCCACTTCATGCGGATCGAAAAAGTCAAAGGCAATCAGCGTGATCGCGAAGTCGAAGCGTGAATTCGCAGCATGATCCCAGGCATGCGAGAGTCGTCGTTTCAGTG
>CAIXAA010000276.1 GCA_903917305.1 uncultured Myxococcales bacterium
CCCGTCGTGGCCGGCGCCCGCGCCAGCGGCCGTTCGACCTCCGCCACCGCGCGGCTCGCTTGCGCCGCCAGCGGCACCGGTTCCTGGCCGCGCGCAAACGCAATCATGCGCGCGGTCACGGCCACTGCGCGCTGCGTCAACTCCGCGATCGCGAGAACGTCCGGACGGCGCGGATCGACTTCGTCGATCGCCCCCAGCAGCAGGTGCGCAAAGCCGAGGATGCCCATCGATATGTTGTTGAGTTCATGGGACAAGATGCCGGCCTGACGCTCCATGGCTTCGAGACGCTCGCCCAGGCGCGCGGCCTCTGCCGCCTCCGGGGACACTGTCTGCGTCGCATGGACCACTTCGCGGCGATCGCCGGCGTCTGCCGCCGACAGCGCCGGACTGCTGGCCCCCGGCGCCTCGGTTCGGCCCGGATTCGCGCGCCCCGGCGGTGGGTCAGTCCATGTCACGTGCAGCCTGCTCCCGGCTGGGCGCTGCGCACCCGGCCTCGACGCCTGTGCAAAGCGTAGAGGCGGCGGCAGCGGGTCACCATGCGCGCCCGCGAACCGATGGATGTTGCGCGGCGATTTCCGGCCTAGGTGTGCGCAGCGATCGCGCGCCCAACGTGCAGTCCGAGGGCGTAGATGGACAACTGCGGCGGCACACCGATCGACGTCGGGAACAAGGAGCCGTCGCCAATCCACAGACCGCGCAGGTGGTGATGGCGGCCGTCACTGCCCACCGCCGCGATGCGCGGGTCATCGCCCATCGGCACCGAACCCATGGGGTGCACGGCGGTCAGCTCCATGGCGTCCGGCGTGAGCGAGAAGCCATCGAGCTGCCGCAGATCCGCCAGGCGATCCAGGCGCATCGGTCTGGTCGTCGGAATCCAGACGCGCTGCGCACCGGCCGCGAACAGGAGCCGGGCGCTGGCGCGCAGCCCCTCGACCAGCTCCGCCCGATCCTTGGCATCGGGCTGGTAGTCGATCGCCAGCCCTTGATCGCCGTCCGGCGCCACCGTGCCGGACGTCCCGTCGTGCAGCATCGCGGTCAGGACGGCGAGGTGGTCGTAGCGCTGCATCAGCGAACGGTGCAGCGCGCCGCTGCCGGGCATCATCGTCGCGACACCCATCGGATGCCCGAAGGCCGGGATGATCCAGAGCCGCTTGGGCTTGTCCGCCGGCGCATCCTCGGAGAAGTTGAGGAATTCCGTGCACTCGTAGGTCTGCGGGATGCCCTGCCAGGCGCGCACCGGCTCGGCGAACTCGCCAGCGGCAACCACGGCGGGGTGGATGTGCAGCCTCTTGCCGGTTTCTCCGCCAGGATCAGGCACTTGTGACCGAAGCAGCAGCGCGGCCGTCGCCGTCGCCGACGCGGCGAGGCACACGCGCGGCGCCCGCACGCGCACGTGGGCGAGCGGCGAGCCGTCGTCCGGACGCACCGCGACGGCCTCCACGCCGCTGACCTGCCCGTTGCTGTGCAGCACCCGAACCGCCTGACAATGCGCGAGAATCCGGCATCCCGCCCGCACGGCCCGCGGCACGAGGACCTTCGCGGCGTTGTTCTTGCCGTCGTACGCACAGCCGATCTCGCAGAATCCGCTGTTGTTGCAGCCTGTGCGGTTGTGGCGCAGGCCGCCGCCGCGCCAGCCGAGGGCCTGCACGCCACGCTCAACCAGGAGGTTGTGCTCGCTCCAGCGATCACGCGGAACTTCGCTGACTTCCAGCAGCGTCTCGACTTCCGCGTACAAGGCGTTCCAGGTCGCCAGCGGCAGCATCTGCAGGCCGCGGCGCGCGATCCAGCCGCGCAGCACCGGCTCAGGAATCCGCTTGCAGAGGTTGAGGTTGTGCAGCGTCGAGCCGCCAACGCCCTTGCCCTGGTGGATGTGGATGCGGCGATCGCGCGTCGTGCGGCCGCCGCCCTGCCAGTACAGGCGTGGCAGCATCTGCTCTTCGCGCTGCGTCATGTCGTCGGGGCTGAAGAAGCCGCCGGCTTCCAAGACGATGACGCGCAGGCCAGCTTCGGCGGCGACCATGGCGACCATCGCGCCGCCGGCGCCGCTGCCGATGACGCAGAGGTCCGCCTGCAAGTCTTGATCGGGCAGTTGGCTGGCGTCGTAGATCACGGCTTCCTTGCAGGCCATTCGCCGGGCGCCACGCCGGCAGGCGCCAGCAACGCGGCGTAGGCGGCGCGCATGGGACGCGGCTTGGGCGGCACCGGCGGCAGCGGATAGCCGAGCGCCGGCCAGGACTCCGGTCGCTGGTAGTAGCCGAGCATCACGAGGTCGCGAATCCCCTTGGCGGCATCCGCCAGCTGCCCGCCGCGCTGCTGCAGCGCCGCCAGGAACGCCTGCCGCTCGGCAACCGGCAGCCGCGTCAAGCGATTCAGGTGTCCGCCCAGCGGCATCGTTCCTTGTTCGACCACCATCAGCAACAGCGCGATCTCGCGGCGCGAAGCGACCGGCAGCCCTTGCAGGTAGGTGTCGACACCCAGCGCCACCAGCCGGAAGTCCGGCGGCGCGGGCGCAGGGTTCGCCAGCGGCGGCACCGGCGGCAGCAGCGCCTCCGCCGCGGCCATGACGATCAGCGCCTGCCGCTCGCTCAGGACTTCGCCGCGCCAACCCGGCAGCCGGTACCCGGTCAGGCGGTGCGTGACCAGCGCGCCCGCCGCGAACGCCGCACCACCGAGCAGCAGACGCCGCCGCGCGAGTTGCTTGGAATCCGGAGGCGGCAGGCGTTGTTGCGCCTCAGCGCGCGCGAGCCGCCGGCGCAGCGCGGGAGGCAGCCGCTCGCGCCACTCCGGCTGCGCGGGCAGCGGCCCGCCACGCCGCACCGTGTTCCAGAACAGGACGCGCTCCCCTTCGCACTGCCCCAGCAGCGCCGCAGCCAGCAACCCAGCGAAAGCCTTGCCGGTGTAGACCGGTTCCAGCGTCAGCCCAGCGCTTGCCGCCCGCTCGACCGCCTGCAGGGCGCCTTGCGACGCCATGCCGTAGCCTGGCCCGATGTGGCCGTGATCGACGTGGATCGCCGCCGGATCGAGCCGCGCCAGGGGCCCCAACCCTAGATCCCGCAACAGCTTTCTCGTAGCGCGCATCAGCCCTTGCACGCGGTGGAGCGTCACCAGCGGCCACTCCACCGTCGCCACCGCGTGCACGCGTGTACGCAGGCCAGCGATGCCGAGACCCAGCGCCAGCCCCGCCGCCGTCCCGCCCGAACCTAGCGCAACGACAAGCCGATCCGGCTCCGGCAGCAGCCCTGCGCGCACCTGCAGCGCCAGCTCGATGCCCGCGCGCACCAGGCCGAGCATCGCCACCGGATGCGTCGCGCCCGGCGGCAGCACCGGCACGCCGTGATCGAAGCGCGACAGCAGCACCCGCGG
>CAIXAA010000277.1 GCA_903917305.1 uncultured Myxococcales bacterium
GGCGCGCCTGGATCGGCGAGGGCACGGCCGGCGAGCTGCCCGCCGACGCGAACATCTGGATCACGTCCGAGGAATCGCGCTCCAGCTTGCCGACCGGGACGCGCGACAGCTCCGGAGCCGGCCGCACCGGCCGCACCAGCGAGGGATCCGGCACGCGCGAAGCGTGGGGCAGCTTGGGCGGCTCCTCGTAGCCCGCCGGCATCAAGGTCGGCCGGTTGCGCGCCGCCACCGGGATGCGCCGCTGCAGGTTCGCCTGCGCGACGGCCTGGCTGCCCGGCAGGCTCGGCACCGAGCCGCTCTCTTCGATGGCGCGCAGGTTCACCTTGGCGCCCGTGCCCGTCACGCCGGGGATGTCTTCCTCCGATTCGCGCAGCGTCTGGCCGCCGTCGCGCCAGGGCTTGTGCCCCACGTGCGTCGCCTCGTCGCCCTCGTGGGTTCCCGGCATCGGCGGCGGCAGATCGTCGGATTTCATCGGAGGTTCTCCTTGCGCTCCGCCGGGCCGCTGGCGCCGCTGCCCGGGCGATCATGCCCGCTGGCCTGGCACTGCGCGTCCACCGTCGCCAGCGCCTCCAGGATGGGCGTGCGCGCCGCCTCCGGCAGGTTGCCACGCCCAACGGCAAAACGCAGCGCATCCACACGCTTGGCAGGGCGGCACAGGTCCGTCTGCCGCTCCAGATCCACCGCGTGGGCCTGCGCCATCACCGGGCCGAGCGCCGCATTGCCGGGCAGCACGCTCTTGCCGCGCGCAAAAAGCAGCAGCGGCGTCGAGGTGAACGCGCAGCCATCGGCGCTCGCCGGCTTCAACCCCTTGCCCGCCAGCGCCAGCGCGTAGCCCAGCGCCATCGCCTCGCCACCCGTCAACTGCTCGACCTTGAGCGTCTTTTGCTTGTCCGGCGTCGCGTCGACCAGACCGTGGCGGCGCAGCACGGCCAGCCACGCGACCTCCGCGTTGTCGTCGTGGCCGATGCGCTGCATCAGCAGCGACGCGTTGAGCGCCGCGATCGCCAGATCGCCCGTCGCGTCGCGGGTCAGCGCATCTTCGAGCATCAGCTCGTCCAGGCGCGTCCGCGCCGCCAGCCGCGCCACCAGCGGATCGGCGATGTACGCCTTGAACACCGGCGCCGTCACGACAAACGCGATGCCGAACGGATGGGTGCCCGCCGGCAGCCCCTCGATGTGCGCCGGCCTCTCGCCCGGGGCGGGCGGCTGCGGCAGGTTGTCCGCGACCGGCGGCGGCAGCTGGATGGGGCGGGCGAAAGCTTCCAGATCTGAAGGCTTGCAAGTGCGCGCCCACGGCTCCGCCAGGGCATCCAGGTGCTCGGCCGCGGCCAGGCGAATCGCGGCAGTCCCCGGCGTGCGCAGCGCCTCCTTGAGCGCGACGGCGCGCGCGCACAGCTTCTTGGGCTGCGTCTCGCCACCCGCCTGCGCCAGCGCCAGCGCGACCCGCGTCGCCTGCTGCTCCGGCGCGACGGCCACCGCCCGTTCCAGCAGCTGAATCGCCCCCGCGCCCTCCAGGTTCTTGCCGCGCCGCGTCAGCACCGTGCGATCGTCGCCCGCCGACAGCGCGCGAATCCAGCCGAGCAGCAGCGCCTGCCGCGCGTCCAGCTGCTGCACCGTCACGTCGTGCTTCTGCAGCGCGCCGCTGGGACCGATGACCAGCCGCGCCTGGATCGCTTGGGTCATGAAGCGATCGACGGCGTTGCGCACCACGCCCGCAGCGCCGACGGCATCGACGATGGCCAGCGCGCGGTCGGTCGGCGTCTGCTTGGACAGCGCCTTCTCGCGCGACACGATCGTCAAGTAGCCCGCCGCCTGCACTTCGGCGACCAGCGGATGGTCCAGGTAGGCGTCGTGCAGCTGGGCGCGCGCCGGCAGCAGACCGCCGGTGGGCGCGGGCTCCGGACGCGGCGACGCGGCGACAGAAGCGAGGGCAAGGGCGAGCAGACTCAGACGACGCAGCATCGGGACCTCCAGGGTAGGTCGAAGGTAATCGCGCCGCCCTGGACTTTCAATCGGAGCGCCGCCGCGAGGCGAAACAACACGCGTGCGCGTGCGCACCTGCCGCCGCGCAACGGCCCTGGGGACGGTCACATGGCGCGATGTGGCTGGACAATGCTTGTGCATCTGGTCGAACATCCCGGCGGCGTCCTGGCGGCAAATCGCGGAGCAAGTTGAGAAGCCAGCTTTTTCAAAGAAGATTTGTCATCGTCTCCGGCAAGGGCGGCGTCGGTCGATCGACCGTGTGCACCGCCTTGGGCCTGGCCGCCGCGCGCTATGGCCTGCGCACCTGCATCGTCCAACTCAACACCCGCGACGATGTCGGGCCGCTGTTCGACACGGTCGCCAGTGGCCACGCGCCCGTGCAGCTCGATCCGCATCTGCCGCTGTTTGCTGCGAATTTGCGCCCGGCTGACGCGCTGCGCGAGTACGGCACGATGAAGCTGCGCTTTCGCGCGCTGCACCACCTGGTGTTCGAGAACGACGTCATGCGCAAGCTTTTGCGCATGGTTCCGGGCATGAACGAGATGCTGATGCTCGGCAAGGCCTGGCACATGGAGGCGCAGGAGTTCGCCGCCGATGGCACGCCGGCCTGGGATCTTTTGATCATCGACGCGCCGGCGACCGGCCACGGTGTCTCGCTGCTGCGCCTGCCGCAGGTCATCTGCGAGGCGGTGCCGGTCGGGCCGATGGCGGAGGACGCGCGGCAGATGAAGGCGCTGCTGGAAGATCCGATGCGGACTTCCTTTCACGTCGTGACCTTGCCGCAGGAGCTGCCCGCCAGCGAGGCGATCGAGCTCAGCGAACTGGCGCGCACGGTGATCGGCGTGCCGACCGGCTATTTGTTCATCAACTGCGTGCTGCCGCGGCTGCTTGGCGACGCACAGCGCCGCGTGGTGGAGCAGGCGCGCCCGCAGGACTTGACGCCGATGCTGCGCGACGCCCTGCAGTCGACGCTGGCCTACGAGCACTGGCGCGCCGCCCAGCAGGCGCAAATCCAGCGATTGCACCGCTTTGGGCGCCTGCCGGTGGTGGAGCTGCCGCACCTGTTCGAACCGCTCGACCGCGCCCGCATCGAGAAGCTCTCGGCGATGGCGGTGGCGGGCATGGAAGCGGCCGATGCGCGGACGCAATCCGAGGTGCGGGCATGAGGGCGCAGCTGCGCGCCGTGCTGGCGCTGCCGCTGCTGCTGGTCCCGGCGCTCGCGCTGGCTCAACCCGCCCCGCCGAAAAGGCCTGAGAATCCGATGCCTACTGCCGTCGACGTGCACCACCGCCCCCAGGCCCCGGTCTCGCTGGAGGCGGCCCAGAGCGAGGCCAAGGCCATCGAGGCGCAGCTGCGCGAGCCGTTCCCCGGCGAGGGCGGCAAGCCCGCGCTGCGGCTGGTCGAAGTGACGCCGTTTGGCGCTGGCGTCGTGCAGCACTGGCAATTGGCCAATGGTCTGAGCGTGTTGCTGGCGCCTGACGCGAGCGCGCCCGTCGTGGCGCTGCACACCTGGGTGCGCGTCGGCTCCGCGCACGAGGTGGCGGGAAAGACGGGGCTGGCGCACCTGTTCGAGCACCTGATGTTCAAGTCGACGCGCACCCGGCCGGCGGGCACCTTCGACCGCGTGCTGGAGCAACTCGGCGCCAGCGCCAACGCCATGACTTCCTTCGACTGGACCGCCTTCCACGAGACCGTGCCGCCGCAGCACCTGGCCACCGTGTTGGAGCTGGAGGCGGATCGGCTCACGCAGCTCGACCTGACGGCGGCGGCGCTGCGCAGCGAGCTGGAGGTGGTGCGCAACGAGCGGCGCGAAGTCGTGGACAATGATGCCGATGGCGTCGTCGACGAGGCGCTGCACAAGGCGATCTACGGCGAGCATCCGTACGGGCACCCGACGATTGGAACTGCGGAGGATCTGGAGAAACTCTCGCTTGCCGACGCCAAGGACTTCCACCGGCAGTTCTACACGCCCGGCCGCGTGACGCTGGTGCTGGCGGGTGGCTTCGATCCGGCCCTCGTGCTGCGCGACATCGCGCGGTTGTACCTGCACATTCCGGCGGGCAAGGATGCCGCCGAAGGCAAGCCGGCCGCGCCGCCCGCGAAAGGCAGCCTGATCACGACGGAAATCGATGCCGGCGCCGAGAGGCTGGCCATCGCGTGGCGCATCGTGCCCGGCGATCACGCCGATCACCCGGCGCTCTCGGTGCTGGCGGAGGTGCTGTTCAACGCAGACTCCGCGAGACTGCAGCGCAAATTGGTGCACGACTTGCAGCTGGCTTCGGCTGCTTCGGGTTCGGTGACGCAAACGAAGCTTGTGGGCTTGTTCGACGTCCACGTCGTGCTGGCGCCCGGCAAGCACGCGCGCGACGCGCTGGCGGCGGTCGATGCCGGCATCACCGCGCTGTGCAGCGACAAGCCGGTGAGTGAAGCGGAGCTGGCGGCGGCGAAGAATCGATTGCGCATGGAGCACTTCCGCGAGCTGACCGGTGTCGACGGCCGCGCGGAGACGCTGGGCGTGCAGTGGACGGCGTTCGGCGACCTGGCCGGGCACGCGCGCTGGTGGCAGGCGGTCGCGAACGTCAGCACGAGCGATCTGCACCGTGTGGCGCGCAGTTGGTTGCAGAAGGGCACGCGCGCCATTGTCATCGGCACCCCGCCGGAGCCGCGCGTCTCGCTGGCCAGCGGCAAGGGGAAGCGCCGTTGATCGCACGCGTTTCGCACCGCCATGTGGCGTCCGCGCTGTGCGTCGCGGCGCTGCTCGTCGCGTCGGCGGTGCTGGCGGCGCCCAAGCCCAAGGGAGGTCATGCCGTGCCGAACGTCCTTACCGTGCAGCGTCCCTGGCCGCCGGTTGTTACGGTGCGCATCGTCGTCGGCAGCGGGTCGCTGGCGGATCCCGCCGGGCAGGAGGGCATGGCGCAGCTGTGCTGGAGTGCCGCGCTGCGCGGTGCCGGCGACAAGGATCGCGCGCAGTTTGCGCAGGCGCTGGAGGCCCTTGGCGCGCACGTCGACACGACGGTCGACAAGATGGGCGCCACCGTCATCGGCGAAGTGCTGGCGGATCAGCTCGATGCCTTCTTGCCGCTGCTGGCCGACGTGGTCTTGAGGCCGCGCTTCGAGACCGCGGAGATCGACAAGGCGCGTACGCAACAACTTGGTGATCTCGTGCACTTGCGCGACGAGGACGAGTCCCTCGCCCACGACGCCATCGGCCGCTACCTCTACCGCGGGCAGCTGCTCGGGCGGCCGACGGGGGGTACGGAGCAGAGCCTCGCCCGCATCCAGCCCGCCGACGTGCGCGCGTGGCACAAGCATCAGATCGCGCAGGGAAATGTCCACATGGGTTTCGCGGGCGACATCGACCCGCAGCGCGCGCAGCTCCTGACGCAGAAGTACTTCGCGGATCTGCCAGCGGGCCACACCGCGGCCCGGCCGGCGCCGGCGCATCCCGTGCTGGCGGGCCGCCGCCTGCTCTTGCTCGACAAGTCGCGGCGCAGTCAGGCGCAGATCGTCCTGGCGCAGTCCGCGCCGCCGGTGGGCCACCGCGACCACATCGCGCTGCTGGTGGCCAACACGGTGCTGGGTGGCACGTTCAGTTCGCGTTTGACGCATGAGATTCGTGAGTTGCGCGGCTGGTCCTACCACGCCTGGTCGTCGCTCGCCGCCGGGCCGGGGCTCTCGACGCTGGCGCTGGGCTTCGCGCCCGCCAATGCCGACGCCGCAGCCAGCCTGGATCTGGCGGTGCGCATCGTCGAGGAGCTGCAGCACGAAGGCATCACGCCCGCGGAGCTGCGTTTCGCCAAGGATTACTTGAAGGGCGCGCACCGCTTCTCGCTCGAGACGGCGGATCGCGAGCTGGACCAGCGGCTGCGCGCGGCGCACCTCGGCCTGCCGGCGGACGAGATCGACACCTTCGCGGCGCGGGTCGAGGCGGTGGACCTGAAGACCGCCAACCGCGTGCTGCACGACCACCTGCACGCCCAGCACATGGTTGGTGTCGTGGTCGGATCGGGCAAGGCGCTGACGGAGAAGCTCAGCAATGTCGCGGCGCAATTCACGGTCGAGGTGATGCCGGCGGCCGCGGCGCCGGAGACGAGCAAGGGGCAGGGCCGTGTCGGCGGCACGCTGCGGCCCGAGCCGCCGGAGCAGCCGCCGCCGAAGGTGGACGAGGACGGCGAGCTGCAAGGCCCGCCGGAGGAAGGCGATCCGACCGACGACGACGCGTCCGAAAGTCCGTGAATTCCCTTCACGCGCTTGTTGGCGCAGCGTTCTGAAACGGAATGGGAGGCCCCATGATCCTGGATCTCGAAGCCGTCGACGCCTTTGCCGCCGCCGCCCACCGCGGCCAGACGCGCAACACCGGCGATGCCTCCGCGCCAACCGTGCCGTACATCGTCCATCCGCGCGCCGTGCGCGACATCCTGGCGCAGGAACATCCTAGCGAAAACGTGCGCTTGCCGTGGATCCTCGCCGTGGCCCTGCTGCACGACGTGCTCGAGGACTGCTACGTGGAGCCCGCCGAGATCACGACGCGCTTCGGTGGCGATGTCTCGGCGGCCGTGCAGACGTTGTCCAAGCAACTGCGCAGCATGCCGAGCGCCCACAAGACCGATGACGCCTACTGGGCCGGCCTGGCGCGTGCGCCGCTGTCGGTTCGGCAGGTCAAGGGCGCGGATCGCAACGACAACTTGCGCTCCTGCCACGCCGGGCCGCGCCCGGACATTGCCCGCAAGTACCTGGTCGAGACGCCGCGCGTCGTCCTGCCGATGCTGGTCGACGACCCGTTCCTGTACGCCGCGGTGGCCGAGTTGCTGGCCCGCGTCCGGCTCGCCTACGTGTGACTGCGAAGCAGCGGCGCTCGCGCCGGTTGACTTTGCGATCCGCCCCGCCTACGTTCAACGCCCGGGCTCGTTCTGGCGTTTACGGACTCACCCGGCCAGCTCCAACCACAACCTTGCCTGCCGTCGCACTGCCCGGGCTGTCGTGACGCGGTAGGCATGTCCGAGGAGCTTGCGATGGCGATCAAGCCAAAACAGACGAAATTCATCTTCGTGACCGGCGGTGTCGTGTCGTCCATCGGCAAGGGGCTCAGCTCCGCCTGCCTGGGCGCGCTGCTCGAGGCGCGCGGCCTGCGCGTCACGCACGTCAAGCTCGACCCGTACATCAACGTCGATCCCGGCACGATGAGCCCGTACCAGCACGGCGAAGTCTTCGTGACCGATGACGGCGCGGAAACGGACCTCGATCTCGGGCATTACGAGCGGTTCACCTCCGCGACCATGCGCAAGGCCAACAACTTCACGACCGGCCAGGTCTACGACGCGGTCATCCAGCGCGAGCGCCGCGGCGAGTATCTTGGCGGAACCGTTCAGGTCATCCCGCACATCACCGACGAGATCAAGGGGCGCATCCACGCGGCGGCCGAAGGCAACGACGTCGCCATCGTCGAGGTCGGCGGCACGGTCGGCGACATCGAGTCGCTGCCGTTCCTGGAAGCCATCCGCCAGATGCGCCTGGACGTCGGCGCGCGCAATGCCTTGAACATCCACGTGACTTTGCTGCCGTACATCAAGACCGCGGGCGAAGTGAAGACCAAGCCGACGCAACACTCGGTCAAGGAGCTGCGCGAGATCGGCATCCAGCCGGACATCATCCTGTGCCGCAGCGAGCACGTGCTGGATGACACGCTCAAGGCAAAGATCTCGCTATTCTGCAATGTTGCGCGCGATTGCGTGATCTTCGCGCCGGACGTCGAGTGCATCTACGACCTGCCGCTGACGCTGCACGCGCAGGGCTTTGATCAGCAAGTCGTGGAGTTGATGGGCATCTGGTCGCGCGACCCGGACCTGGAGCCGTGGCAGCGCTTTGCCGAGACGTTCAAGAACGCGCCGCGCACCGCCCGCATCGGAATCGTGGGCAAGTACGTGGAGTTGCAGGAGAGCTACAAGTCGCTGAGCGAGGCGCTGGCCCACGGCGGCGTGGCGCACAACGCGCGGGTCAAGGCGAACTACATCGATGCGGAAGACCTGGAAGACGCTCCGGATCTCAGCATCTACCTCGGCAATGTCGACGCGATCCTGGTGCCGGGCGGCTTTGGCAAGCGCGGCGTCGAGGGCAAGATTCGCGCCGTGCAGTACGCCCGCGAAAAGGGCATCCCGTTCTTCGGCATCTGCCTGGGCATGCAGATCGCGGTCATCGAATTCGCCAGGCATGTCGTAGGCTTGCAAGGTGCGCATTCGACCGAGTTCGATCCCGAGACGCCGGCGCCGGTCGTCGACCTGATGGAAGCGCAGCGGACGATCACGCACAAAGGCGCGACGATGCGGCTGGGCGCGTATCCGTGCGTGCTGTCGGACGGCTCGCTGGCGCAGAAGGTCTACGGCAAACGGGAGATCAGCGAGCGCCACCGGCACCGCTACGAGGTCCACAACGACTACCGCGAGAGGCTCGAGAAGGCCGGGCTGCGCCTGTCGGGCCAGTCGCCGGACGGCAAGCTCGTGGAAATGTGCGAGATTGCCAACCATCCGTGGTTCCTGGCCTGCCAGTTCCATCCGGAATACAAGAGCCGGCCGCTGAGCCCGCACCCGATGTTCGCGGCGTTCGTGGCCGCGGCGTTGGCGCACGCGACCAGCCGCAAGGCCGCGGCAACGGCGGCGACCGCTTGAAAGCTTCGGCTGGAACGCTGTTTGTCGTCGCGACGCCCATCGGCCACCTCGGCGACCTGACGCCGCGCGCTGCGGAGACCCTGGCGGCGGTCGACCTCGTCCTGTGCGAAGACACGCGTCACACGGCAAGGTTGTTGAATCACCTCGGGTTGCAGAAGGCGACGTGGTCGCTGCACGCGCACAACGAGCAGGAGCGCGTCGCCTCGGTGCTCGAGCGCCTCGCCGGTGGCGAGTCCATCGCGCTGGTGTCGGACGCGGGGACGCCGTGCCTGTCCGACCCGGGCGCGCGTCTGGTCGATGCTGTGCAATCCGCTGACATGACGGTGCGAACCCTGCCGGGGCCATTCGCCGCCGCGGCCGCGTTGGCTGGCAGCGGCCTGTGCCCGGTTCCCTTTGCCTTCTGGGGGTTTGTCGCCAAGAAGTCGTCGGAGCGGCGCGAGCAGCTGCGCCTGCGCCTGCAGGCCGGACCCGAAGGCCCGATGACCCACGCCTTCTACGTGCCCGGTCGTGATCTCATCGATTTTGCGGAGGATGTCGAGGCGGTGGCGCCGCGTTGCCGCCTCGTGCTGGCGCGGGAGCTGACCAAGATCCACGAGACCTGGCTGCGCGGCACGCCGGCCGAGGTTCGCGGCCTGGTGCAGGAGGAGCACCTGCGCGGTGAGGCCGTGGCGCTCTGCGAAATCACGGCACAAAGTGCGCCGGGTGAGAAGCAGGAGCCGGCGGACGCGCGCGAGCTCGTGGCGCGGGCCAAGGCGGCGGGCCGCGACCGCAAGGAGGCGCTGCGCGACATCGGGCAGAAGACCGGGCTGGCGCGGCGGGTGTTGTACGGCCTGTGGCTGGGCTCGGAGCGGGAGCCGGAGCCCGAATCCGAACCGTGACCGGCACCCGAACCGGCTCCCGCGTCCGCTACGCCGGCGCGCGAATCGCTTCGATCTCGATTTCGATCTCGACCTCGTCGCCGACCAGCACGCCGCCCGCTTCGAGCGCGGCGTTGTAGGTCAGGCCGAAGTCCTTGCGCGACAAGCGCGTGTGCGCGGCGAACGCGGCGCGGTGGTTGCCCCACGGATCCTTGCCTTCGCCGGTGCGCTCGACCTTGAGCGTCACCGGGCGCGTCGCGCCGCGGATGGTCAGGTCGCCGTGCACCAGCAAATCATCGCCCTTGGGCTCGATCGACTGGCTCTCGAAGGTCATCTTGGGGAACTCCTCGACATTGAAGAAGTCCGCCGAGCGCAGGTGCGCGTCGCGGTCCGCCACGCCGGTCTGGATGCTGGTCGTGTCCAGGCTGGCCGAGATCCTGGCGGTCGTCGGGCTGCTGGGGTCGTACGCGAGGCTCGCCTGCCACGTGCCGAAGGTGCCGCGCACCTTGCTGATCATCATGTGGCGGACCTTGAAGGAGACGGCGGAGTGGGTGGTGTCGATGGTCCAGGACGTGGCGGCCATGGTGGAACTCCTTGAACGAAAAGGGGAGCTGCGGCAGCGGGCGAACCTCGCACCGACGCTTGTGCTGTACGAGACAAGCTAGGGGATGCCGCGTGGCGACACAATCCCCTGCGAACGCACAGAACTGTTTCCGCTTGTGGACAATCGGCCGCAGTTTGGCGGGCCACGGCGCGCGAGCCAGGTCGCTACGGCGTCGGGCTCGTCCACGCGGCGCCATCCGCCGTCGTCTCCTTCTTCCAAATCGGCACGCGCTTCTTGAGCTCGTCGATCACGTAGGCGCAGCCGGCGAAGGCTTCCTTGCGGTGCGGCGCCGCGACCGCGATGTCCACGGCAACCCCGCCAAGTTCGACACGACCCAGCCGGTGCGCGACGCGGGCGTCGGTCAGGCCGAAGCGGGCGATGGCCTCCTCGCAGATGCGCGCCAGCTCCTTCTCGGCCAGCGGCGCGTGGGCCGAGAACTCGAGAAAATGCACGGATTTTCCAAGGTTCTCCTTGCGCACGATCCCGGTGAACGTCGCGAGGCCGCCGGCGCCATCGGTGGCGAGTTCGCGCGCCATTTCACCGACTTCCAGCGGGCGCTCACACAGGAGCACCCGCGGCGCGCCACCGCTGGCTGGCGGCAGGACGAGCAACTCGTCGCCCGGATGGATCACCTCGTCTTCAAAGCAGAACTCGTCCATGCGGGCGAAACGCGCGGCGGGCAGGATGCGCGCCAGACCGGGATGCAGCTGCTGCAAGCGAGCGCGCAGCCCGGCGAAACCTTCGGCGTCGACGAAGGGCACGGTCTCGACGTCGCAGCCGGCACCGTCGCGGGCGCTCGCGAAATAGCGAATCGTCAGGATTGGAGCGGACATCTGTGCCTCACGCCGGATCGACATAGCGAGCGACGATGCGCTTGACCCCGACACCCGGGAACTGCACGGTCAGGCGCGCTTCGCTGCCTTGGCCTTCGGATTCCATGACTTTGCCGATGCCGAACTGCTTGTGGCGCACGCGACCGCCGACGGCATACGGGCTGTCGCTGCTGCGGTCGTAGACCGGCTCCTCGTCGCGCGCCGCCTTGGCCGGCATCCCGCCCACGCGCTGCGCCCACGCGCCGTTGCGCACGCCAAAGCCATTGGAACGCCCGGCTTGCGCGGTCTGACCCCAGCCTGTCGTCTGCCGCCACGCGCCACCCGGGCTGTCGACCTCGACCACTTCGGGCGGCAGCTGCTGCAAAAAGCGCGAAGGATCCGACGGCATCGGCTCGCCGCCGAAGCGCCGCCGCGTGCGCGAGTGGCTCAGGTGCAGGCGCTTGCGCGCCCGCGTCATGGCCACGTAGAACAGCCGGCGCTCCTCCTCCACGGCGTGCTCGTCGTCGACGCCCTCGCCGCGCGCGCCGCCCAGCGCGTTGGCGTGCGGCAGCAGGCCTTCCTCCACGCCGACGACAAAAGCGTAGTCGTATTCGAGGCCTTTGGTGGAGTGCATCGTCATCAGCGAGACCTTCTCGCCATCGTCCCCCAGCTTGTCCGTGTCCGCGACCAGGGCCACCTGCTCCAAAAAGCCGCGCAGCGTCGGGTCTTCCGCGGACTCGGCGTGCTCCGCCATCGCGGACAGCAGCTGGTCCAGGTTCTCCAGCCGGCCTTCCGCTTCGAGCGAGCCATCTTCCTTGAGCGCCTCGCGCAAGCCGCTCTGCTCCAGGACCATCTTGCCGACGACGTGCGCCTTCTGCGTCTCGATGCCGTCGCGCATCTTGGCCACGAGGTGCATGAACGTCTTGAGCTTTTCGTGCGCCTTCGTGCCGCCGCCGCGCAGCATCAGCTCGCAGGCTTCCGGCACGGCGATGCCGCGCTGCGCCGCCAGGTCGTTCACCGCGTCGAGCGTCACCTTGCCGATGCCGCGCTTGGGCGACACGACGGCGCGCAGCCAGCCCGCGGAATCATTGGGATTCACCAGCAGGCGGCACCAGGACAGCGCGTCCTTGATCTCCGCCCGCTCGTAGAAGCGCTGCCCGCCGATCAGCGCGTACGGCAACCGGAAACGCCGCATCGACTCTTCCAGCACCCGCGACAGCGCGTTGGTGCGGTAGAAGACGGCGATCTCCGACAGGCGTGTGATGCCGCGCAACTGCTCGATTTGACGGGCGACCCAGTCGGCCTCGTCGCGATCGCTGGCGGCGACGTGGAGCTTGATCTTGTCGCCCGCGCCCGCCTCGGTCCACAGGACCTTGCCGTGCCGCGTGGCGTTGTGCGCGACCACCGCGGTGCTCGCCGCCAGGATGTTCGCGGTGGAGCGGTAGTTGCGCTCGAGCTTGATGACCTGCGCGCCCGGGAAGATCTTGGGGAATCCCAGGATGTTGCCGACTTCCGCGCCGCGCCAGGAGTAGATGCTCTGATCGTCATCGCCGACGACGCACAAGTTGCCGTGCACGCTCGTCAAAAGCTTGAGCAGCTCGAACTGGGCGTGGTTGGTGTCCTGGAACTCGTCGACGAGGACGTAGCGAAAGCGCCGCGCAAACTGCTGACACGCCTCAGGATTCTGCGCCAGCACCTGCACCGGCCGCATGATCAGGTCGCCGAAGTCGACGGCGTCGGCGGCGCGCATGTCGGCCTCGTAGCGTTCGTAGACCTTCAACGCCAGAGAATCGAAGGTCGAATCCGCCAGGTCCAGGAGGCGCTGATCGCCCGGCAGCAGGCAGCGGTTCTTGGCCCTGTCGATGAACGACGCGAAACTCTTCGGCTTGTGGTGGTCGTCGTTGATGTTCAGCGCTTTCATCACGCGGCCGATCATCCGCACCTGGTCATCCGTGTCGTAGATCGAGAAGCCCGGCTGCAGTCCCGCCAGGCCTGCGAGTTGACGCAGCATCTTGACGCCGATCGAGTGGAACGTGCCCAGCCAGATGTCGCCCGCGGCATCGCCGAGCAGGTGCGCGACGCGCTCGCGCATCTCGCCGGCGGCCTTGTTGGTGAACGTCATCGCCAGGATCTGCCACGCCGGCACGTGCTGGCGCGCAATCAGCCAGGCGATGCGGTGCGTAATCACGCGCGTCTTGCCCGAACCGGCACCGGCCAGCACCAGCAGCGGACCCTCGGTGGTCACCACGGCGCGGCGCTGCTCCGGATTGAGCTTGGCCAGAAGGGGATCGTCGTCGCGTGACGCGGGCGCGGGGACGGGAACGTCCTCCGGTGGCGCGAACAGGTCGGGTTGAGGCTTCATCGACATGGCGCAAGCAGAGCATGCCGGCTGCCGGTCATCAAGCAGCAAGCAGTCCAAAGTGGACAAGTCGGCCGCAGTCCGCTAATTCGCGGCGCGCGGCCGCAAGCCGCGGGGTTGCTGCATGTCCGCGTTCGTCTCCCGCATCTTCGCCGTCGTCTTCACGGAGCCTTGGGCCCGCGTCGACGCCCGCGACAAGGCCAGCCATGTCGGTCGCTTGACCGCGCGCCAGGCCACGCTCGTCACTGGCATCGTCACGGCGCTCATGCTGGTGCTGCTGCGCTTTGTCGTGATGGATCGCGAAGTTCAAGCCGGCATGGCGACCCTCGCCGCCGAAGCCGCCGGCTGGATCAACGCGGATCTCGGCCAGACCATCGCGCGCCACCACCGCCTGGGCATCAACCTGTCCTGGTGCGTCGGCTGCTTCCTGTGCTACTTCGCCATCCCGTCGCTGGTCGTGCGCCACGTTTTTGGCTTGACGCTCGCGGACTTCTACCTCACGCCGCGCGAGTACTTCAGCCACCTGCCGCTGTACGGCCTGCTGTTCCTCCCGGTCGGCCTGCTCGTGCTCGCCGTGGCCAACACCCCGGAATTCCTCGCCGCCTACCCGTTCTACGAGAGCCCCACCCACGGCGCGGACCAGCTGTGGTGGGAGGCGGGCTACGCCCTGCAGTTCTTCGCGCTCGAGTTCTTCTTTCGCGGCTTCGTGTTGCGCGGCATGGCGGCGGAGTTCGGCTCGATGGCGATGATGGTCATGATGATCCCGTACTGCATGATCCACTTCGGCAAGCCGCTGCCCGAATGCCTGGGCTCCATCGTCGCCGGCATGGTCCTGGGCACCTTGGCGATGGACACGCGCAGCATCTGGGGCGGCATCACGATCCACGTCGCCGTCGCCTGGTCGATGGACGCCGCCGCGCTGTGGCACAAGTCCTAGGTCCCTGGGGCGTCATGGCGATGTCGCTTGACCTCGGTGAGCGCCTGCCGTTACCATCGCAAACACTCATAGGCATCCGCTGCGGCTGGCTGACGCGGGCACCCGAAGCGAGAAGCGGGTGTCCGATGGCGGACTTCTTTTGACGGGACGATGGTTCCCGTCGCATTCATCGTTCGCCGCAGCTCCAGGAGCTCGGTGCCGGGACAGAGGAGGATATCATGGCTGATCCTGCCAACGAGCTGGTCGCACTGACCGACGAGCAAGTCGAACAGCAGCGCCTCGCGCTGATCGAGAAGCGCGAGCGCATCCTCGTGGCCGTCAAGGCTGCGGAACAGAACCAGGATCCGGACGAGCTGCGCGTCGCCGACGAGATGGACCTGTCCAGCGTCGGCTACGACCAGGCGTTCGAGTTCCGGCTGCGCGACCGCGACGCGACGTTGCTCAAGAAGATCGACAAGGCCATCCGCCGCATCGAGTCGGGCGAGTACAACTTCTGCGAGGACTGCGGCAACACCATCGGCTCGGCGCGGTTGCTGGCGCGGCCCGAGGCGAACATGTGCATCGACTGCAAGGAAAAGCAGGAGCACATCGAGAAGATGTACGAGAAGCGCCGCCAGCGGATGACGTCCTTCGAGATGTAGCGGCCCGGGGTCCATCGACCCCTCTCGACAACCGCGACATTCTGCAGCAAGCTCGGCGCGGGGCATGCAAGCCCCAGCGTCTTCAAGCTCCGCTGCCGAGGGCCGCTTGGCTGAGATCCCCACGACATCCGTGACCTTGCGCCGCACGCGCCTGAGCCGCACCGATCCGGACGGCACGGTCGCCGAGTACATCTTCGACCAGCCGACGATGACGTTGGGCGCGCTCGAGGACAACGACCTCGTCCTCGACGATGACAAGGTCAGCCGCTACCACGCCAGAATCTATCAGGAAGGCGACGATTTCCTCATCGAGGACTTGAAGAGCTCCACCGGCACCTGGCTCAACAAGGTGCGGGTGCGCGACGCCTACCTCAAGAGCGGCTCGACGATCCGCTTGGGCAACACGCAGTTGCGCTTCTCGGTGCTGAGCGAGAAGGTCGAGATCCAGCCGAGCCAGCAAGGCGAATTGGGCGGCATCGTCGGCACTTCGGAGGCGATGCGGCGCATCTTCGGCGTCATCGAGAAGGTCGCGCCCACCGGCGCCACCATCGTGCTGGAAGGCGAGACCGGCACCGGCAAGGAGGTCGTCGCCCGCACCATCCACCAGCACAGCCAGCGCGCGAACCAGACGTTCATCGTGTTCGACTGCGGCGCCGTGCAGCAGAACCTCATTGAATCCGAGCTGTTCGGCCACGAGAAGGGCAGCTTCACCGGCGCGCTGGCGAACCGTCAGGGGCTGTTCGAGATGGCGCACGGCGGCACGCTGTTCCTCGACGAGATCGGTGAATTGGCTTTGGATCTGCAGCCCAAGCTGCTGCGGGCGCTGGAGCAGCGCGAGATCCGCCGCGTCGGCGGCAACCGGCCGATCAAGATCGACGTGCGGGTGCTGGCGGCGACCAACCGCGATCTGGCGCAGGAAGTGAAAGCTGGGCGATTTCGCGAGGATCTGTTCTACCGGCTGGGTGTGGTGCGCATGAAGCTGCCGCCGCTGCGCGAGCGGCGCGAGGACATCGTGCCCCTGGGGCGCCACATGCTGCGCACCGGCGCGTTCAACCGCACGGCGGCGGGGCAGCGCGTCAAGGGGCTGTCGCACGACGCGGTGCGCGCGCTGATGGCCTACGATTGGCCGGGCAACGTGCGGGAACTGGGCAACGTGATCGAGCGCGCCTGCTCCTTTGCCGAAGGCGATCTGATTGGCGCGGATGATCTGCCGGAGCACATCGGCGGGTCCTCGCTGGTGCGCCCGCGCAAGGTCGAGACGCAGGCGACCGAGCCCCTGGCGCCGACCACTGCGGCGCCGCTCAACCTCGATCAGACCTTCAAGGTGGCCAAGGAGGCGTGGCTGGGCGCCTTCGAGCGCGACTACCTGGCGGCGCTGCTGGAGCGGCATGCCGGCAACCTGAGCCAGGCGGCGCGCGAGGCGGAAGTGGACCGCAAGCACTTCCGTCGATTGGCGCGCAAGTATAACCTCCTCGCCGCTCGGCCCGAAGACGAAGCCGAAGACGACGACTGACTTCGCAACACGTTGATTGGAAAGGGTAGGCTTTGAGCACCCCCCGCTTTCGGCCCGGGCGCGCGCAGGACGCGCTGATCGCCCTGGCGCTGTTCGCCGGCAGCGTCCTGGTCCTGGCGGCCACGGATGACATGGGGTTCGTGCGCGACGAGGCCTTCTATTTCGCCCACGCC
>CAIXAA010000278.1 GCA_903917305.1 uncultured Myxococcales bacterium
GCGGTTGCGCACCGAGTCGCGGTGGATCATCGCGCCGACCGAGAAGTGCTTGCCGATGTCGCGCAGGAAGTCGATCAGCGCCAGACCGCCGAGCCAATCGAGGTTGTCCACGAAGATCGGCGGGTTGGGTACGTCGCTCGGCAGGAAGCGCTGCAGTTGGCGGCTCAGGCCCGCCGCGTGACCGCGCACTTCGTCGTCGGAAAGAAGCTTGCGTTCCGCGGACTTGCCACTCGGATCGCCGATCATCCCCGTGCCGCCGCCCACCAGCGCGATCGGCGTGTGGCCGAAACGCTGCAGGCGGCACAGCGTCACGATCGGCAGCAGGGAGCCGACGTGCAGGCTCGACGCCGACGGATCGAAGCCGATGTAGGCGCGAATCGGCCGGCTCAGCGCGCGGCGCGCCACGCCTTCATCGGTCACCTGGTGCACGAGGCCGCGCCAGGTCAGTTCATCAAGAAGATTGACGTGTTCCAGGGCGCCGGAGCCTGACGTGGCATCGATCATCGGGCAATTCCTCGACAGGCTCCGAAGGAGCCGGCGCGTCCGCATCGGCGCGCTCGGCGACCAGACAACACTGCCGAGCGCGCAAGCAGAAACGGGTTGCTGATTGGCGCTCTAGCCCTCCGCGTTGAGCCGCTCCATCGTCGCGTCGTCGACCTCGAAGTTCGCCCAGACGTTCTGCACGTCGTCGTTGTCCTCGAGCATGTCGACCAGGCGCAGCATGTTGTCGGCATCCTTGCCGCCGAGCTCCACGGAAGTCGAAGCCACCTTGGCGATCTTCGAGTCGGCGACCACGACACCGGCCGCTTCGAGCTTCTCGCGCACTTCCCACAAGTCCGCGTAATCCGTCGTGATCAGCCAGTTGTCGCCATCATCCGCGACATCGCCTGCGCCGGCGTCGAGCGCCAGCAGCATCATGTCGTCTTCGCTGACCTTCTTGGTCTTGGCCACCGTGATCTGGCCGACGGTCTGGAACAGGTACGACACGGCGCCCGGCTCGGCCATCTTGCCGTTGGTCTTGCCAAACGCGATGCGCACTTCGGTGATCGCGCGGTTGCGGTTGTCGGTCATCACGTCGACGAGGACAGCCGCACCGCCGGGACCGTAGCCCTCGTAGGTGATTTCCTCGTAGCTGACGCCTTCCAACTCGCCGGTACCCTTCTTGATCGCCCGGGTGATGTTCTCAGCCGGCATGTTGTTGCTGCGGCCGTCGAGAAGCGCTTTGCGCAGCCGAGGATTGCCAGCGGGATCACCGCCCCCTAGCCGCGCGGCGATCGTGATTTCCTTGATGAGCTTGGTGAAGATCTTGCCACGAACGGCATCCGCCTTGCCCTTCTTGTGCTTGATCGTGCTCCATTTATTGTGTCCACTCATGCGTCTCGCTCCGGTCGGTTCGGCGTGGCCGCGGCGCCTGACCCATGGCGCTGCGGGCGGAAGAAACTAGCACGCACGGCACTTTTGCGCCAGCGTGCGACGAACGCGGACGCTGCCCGCTGGCGCTCCTGCTTGCCGAGTCCGCGTTCGGCCGCCACAATGCTGCGCGCCGACCAGCTTTCGGCCGCGGAGTTGCACCTTGCCCACCGTCCTTCGCCCGATGGCCCACGCCGAAACCGAGATTGCCAGCGCGGATGTTGCCGTGGAAGCCGCCCTGACGGCCCTGCGCGCCGGCCGCACTGTCGCCGTCGTCGAGGATCTCGCAGGCGCTCACGCGGTCTATGCTGTCTTCCCAGCCCAATTTGCCACGCCGGCGCGCGTCAACGAGCTCGCGCAGCACGCCCGCGGCGTCGTGGCGGTCACGCTCACCGCCGCGCGCGCTGAAGCCCTCGCGTGCCCCGCGCTCGAGCGCCGCCGCGCGCCCGCCTGGATGCCGCGCTACGGCGTCAGCGTCGAGGCGTCGATCGGCGTCTCGACCGGCATTTCCGCAGCGGATCGCGCGCTGACGATCGCCAAGATGGCCGAGCCCGGCGCCACGGCGCTGGATTTCGTGCGGCCCGGCCACATCATGCCGGCGCTGGTCGGCGATCGCGGCTGCCTCGATCGGCCGTTCGGCCCCGATGCCGCCCACGACCTGATGCTGATGGCCGGTCTGCAGCCGGCTGCGGCATTCAGCCATATTCTCGACGGCTTGGAGCAACTGGCACCCGATGCGGCCGAGGCCTTCGCGGCCCCGCTCGGCTGGCCGGTCGTGCGCGTCAGCGACGTGCTGACCTACCGCGCCAGCCACGAGCGCCTGGTCCACGTCGTGTCCGACGGCATCGTGGCCACCGCCGACGGCCCGTTCCGAATCCGCATCTACGAGAACGAGATCGACGGCGCGAGCCACATCGCCTTGACCCGCGACATCGTGCCGATGCCCGAAGTGCCGCTGGTGCGGCTGCACAGCCAGTGCCTGACCGGCGACATCCTCCACTCGCACCGCTGCGATTGCGGGGAGCAACTGCGCGAGGCCATGCGCCGCGTGGCCAGCCAGGGCGGCGCCGTGATCTACCTGCGCCAGGAAGGCCGCGGCATCGGCCTCATCCACAAGATTCGCGCCTATGCCTTGCAGGATCGCGGTGTGGACACCGTCGAGGCCAACGTGCAGCTCGGCTTCGCGCCGGATGAGCGCGACTATGCCGTGGCGGCGCAGATCCTCCGCGATCTGGGCATGCCGCGCATCCGCCTGCTGACGAACAATCCGCACAAAGTCGTGGCTTTGCGTCGTCTTGGCATCGATGTCGCCGACCGCGTCTCCATCGAGATCGCGCCGACGTCGGACAACGTGCGCTACCTGCAGACCAAGCGCGATCGCATGGGGCACTGGCTAGAGGGCCTTGGGCTTGAAGGCCTCGGGCTCGAAGGCCTGGAACCGCACGCTTCCCCAAAGAAATAGCCGCTGGAGCTGGCCATGGACGTCCGCACCCTGATCTTCGGCGGCGGCCTGACCGGCCTGTCGACGGCCTACCACCTCGACGCCCTGGCGGCGCAGCACGGCGCGCCGGGCCTGGGCAGCTACCTGCTGGTGGAGAAAGACGAGCGACTGGGCGGCCTGACGCGCACCGAAGTGCTGCGCGGCTACCACTTCGACCACACCGGCCACTGGCTGCACCTGCGCCATGCGGAGTGCAAGGCGTTCGTCCGCGACATCATGGGCGACGACATGATCCAGGTCGCGCGCAAAAGCCGCATCTGGTCGCATGGTTGCCTGACGCACTTCCCGTTCCAGCAGAACCTGCACGGCCTGCCGCTGCCGATTGTCTACGAGTGCCTGCAGGGCGCCATCGACGCGGCCCTGTGCGAAGCGCGCGGCGAGTTCAAGGATCCGACGGATTTCCGTGACTTCTGCATGCAGCGCTTCGGCAAGGGCATCACCGAGCAGTTCATGGTGCCGTACAATACCAAGCTCTGGGGTTGCAAACCCGAGGAGATTACACCGGATTGGTGCACGCGCTTCCTGCCGCGCCCGAACATCGCGCAGATCACCGCCGGCGCGCTCGGGCTGGTCGACGATCAGGCCGGCTACAACGCCAGCTTCGTGTACCCGCGCGAGGGTGGCATCGAGGCGTTCGCCAGCCGCATCGCCGCGCGCATTCCGGCCGCCAAGGTGGCGCTCGCGACGCACCCGGTGGCGATCGACTTCGGCGCGCGGCTGTGCCGGCTGAGCGACGGCCGCGAGATCCGCTACGAGCGCCTCGTGTCGTCGATTCCGCTGCCGGAGCTGCTCAAGCTTGCCACCGATCTGCCGCAGCCGGTGCGCGACGCCGCCGCGAAGTTGCGCTGCACCAGCCTGCGCTACCTCAACTACGGAATTGCCAGGCCGAATGTGCTGGATGACATCCAGTGGCTCTACATGCCTGACCCCAAGCTGCCGTTCTACCGCATCGGCTCGTTCTCCAACGCCGTGCCGAGCCTCGCGCCGCCGGGCTGCTCGAGCCTCTACGTCGAGGTGGCCAACGATCGCGAGAGCACGGACGACGAGGTCAAGGCGTCGGTGCGCGATTTCCTGCGCAGCCAGGGCTGGTTGGGCGGGGAGGCCGAGATCGAGGTCGAGGAAGTGCGCCACATCAAGTACGGCTACGTCATCTTCGACGCCCACTACTTTGCGGCCAAAGCGACGATCTTTCCGTATCTTGAAGGCAGCGGCGTGCACTCCCTCGGGCGCTATGGCGCTTGGGTCTACGCTTCGATGGAGGATGCCCTGTGGGACGGTCTGCAGTACGCAAAGGGACTTGCGTCGGCGCCTTGACCGTGCGCGATTGCCTCCGGGCGTCTTGACCGAAGCCAGCGAATGAAGGAACGTACTGGCCCCCGCGCGCAGGCGCAGCCGGGACGGAGGCAGCGTGGCGCGCAAAACCGGCAGCAACCAGACGCCCGAAACGACGCCGGAAATCAGCGTCGTCATCCCGTGCTACAACGAAGAGGCCATCCTGTGGGGCGCCGTCACGGAGCTGCACGCCGGCCTCCTGGCGCTCGGGCGCAGCTTCGAGATCCTCATCAGCGAGAACGGCTCGAAGGACGACACGCGCGCCATCGCCGGCAAGCTGAGCCGCGCCTTCCCCGAGGTGCGCACCGTCTTCTCCGACGAGCCGAACTACGGCAAGGCGCTGCGTCGCGGCATCGAGTCGGCACTTGGCAAGTACGTGATCTGCGAGGAGATTGACCTCTGCGATCTCGACTTCCACAAGCGCGCGCTCAAGATCCTCGATGCGGACGGCGCCGACATGGTGATCGGCTCCAAGGCGCACCGCGAAGCCCACGACGAGCGCCCGATGACGCGGCGCGCGGCGACGATGGTGATGAACGGCCTGCTGCGCGTCCTCCTCGGCTTTCGCGGCACGGACACGCATGGTCTCAAGGCCTTTCGTCGCGATCGGCTGCTGCACACGGTCGAGAAGTGCGTGGTTGACCGCGACCTGTTTGCCAGCGAGCTGGTGATCCGGGCCCAGCGCTACGACGTGCGCGTCGTCGAGATTCCGATCCAGATCCAGGAGAAGCGCCCGCCGAGCATCCACCTGTTCAAGCGCGTGCCGAACGTCTTGAAGAATCTGGCGAAACTCGTCTACGTCGTGCGCATCCGCAACCGGTAGAAGGGGCTCGCATGGAGACGCTCCGCCCCCGTGCCGCGGTGAACGTCGACATCGACGAGTTGTATGTCTATGACCGTATTCATGGACATGCCGGCGCGAGCGGCAATCCAGCCGGTTTCGATGTCGCGGCGATCACGCCGACGGTCTGGACGCGGGGCGTGCCGCGCTTCCTCGACCTCTTCGCCCGCACCGGCGTCCGTGCGACGTTCTTCGCCGTGGCGCAGGATCTGGCGCACCCCGATGTGCGCGCCGTGTTGCGTGACGTGGTCGCGGCCGGTCACGAAGTCGGCAACCACTCGCTGACGCACCCGTACGATTTGAGCCGCCAATCGGAAGCGAGCATCCACAAAGAGCTTTCCCAGGCGCGCGCCCGGCTGCAGGACGCGACGGGGCGGGCGGTGACCGGCTTTCGCGCGCCCGGCTACGTCCTGAGTCCGGCGCTGTGCGAGGCGATCGCCGAGACCGGCCACACCTATGACAGTTCGCGCTTTCCCTGCCCGACCTACCAGGCGGCGAAGGCCAGTTTCATTCAGGCCTATGCGATGTTGGGCCGCCCGAGCGGCAGCGTCGCGGAGCCGCCCCAGGTCTGGTTCGGGCCGCGCACGCCGTACATCGAGCGTCTGCCGAGCGGTCGCGCGCTGCTGGAGCTGCCGATCGGCGTGCTGCCGGCGCTGCGCCTGCCGTTCATCGGCACCGCCGCGCTGCTGATGGGGCTGCCCAGCCGCGTGGCGCTGGCGCCGCTGCTGGCGCGCGCGGACTGGCTCAACTTCGAGTGCCACGGCATCGATCTGACGGATCACGACGCCGACGGCGTCCCGGATCGCCTGCGCACGCAGCCCGACCAGCGCGTGCCGCTGGCGCGCAAGTGGCCGCGTTTCGTGCACCTTGTCGAAGATCTGGCGCGTACCCACGACGTCTGGACCCTGGCCCAGTGGGCCGAAGCCGGCGTGTAACTAGGAGGGAACATGGCGACTGAACTGGAAAATCGTCTCGGCGAAGAACTCAAGGCGTGCATGCGCGCCGGCGACAAGATCGGCCTGGCCGCCGTGCGCATGGTGCGGACGCGCATCATGGAGAAGCGCACCGCCAAGAATGCGACGGAAATCAAGGATGAAGACGTCGTCGACATCATCCGCGCCTACTCGAAGATGCTGCAGGGGTCGATCGACGAGTTGAAGGCCGGCGGCGCGAGCGACGACGAGGACAACATCGTCCAGATGCGCGCCGAGATCGTGTACTTGCAGCGGTTCCTGCCCAAGATGATGGACGAGGCGGAGACCGCGGCGCTGGTCGCCAAGGTGCTGGCGGAGCAGGGCATCACCGATCCGAAGCAGGCCGGCAAGGCGACTGGCGCGATCATGAAGGATTACAAGGGTATGGTCGATGCCGGCATGGTGTCGCGGCTCATCAAGGCGCAGCTCGGCGGCTGAGCGCGGCTAGTTCCCCGGGCAGCCGTTTCCGCCACAAACGTCGATGATCTCCCCAGTTCGGAAGAAGTGCACCATCTGCTCGGTGTGCTTGTCGCTGCGGCGCGGCTTCTCGTGCGGATCGCCCGCGGGCGTCTCCGGCGGCGGCACGTTGGCGTCCGGCGCCCACGGGTTGCCGAAGTCCCACATCACGATGCCCGAGCCCACGTACGGATAGTCCTGCTCGGTGATGCCGAACAGCGTCTTGCCGTAATGCTTCATGATCTTGATGCCGACGTCGCTGCGCGCCGCAATCTCGTTCGTCACGTTCGCCACCTGGTAGTCGCCCTTGGCCGGATCCAGCAACGCCGCGTGCGGCTTGGTGTTCGGGTACGGATCAAGGCTCAAGTGCCGGTAATTCGTGATAGGATCCATCGGATCCCACAGCAGTTGCAGCGTCAGCAGCAGCACCGCCTGGTCGCGCGTGTCC
>CAIXAA010000279.1 GCA_903917305.1 uncultured Myxococcales bacterium
AGGCACCATGCGGCAGCGCGAGGAACACGACGTCCAGGCCTGCGAGCGCGGCCGGATCGAACGAGCCAATCGTGCCGGCAAAGCGATGTGCGTGCTGGGGAAACAGGGCCTCCCACTGGCTGCCGGCCGCGGTCTCGGCTTGCACGGCGCACAGTTGCGCATCCGGGTGGCCGGCGAGCAGCGCGACCAGCTCCGCGCCTGCGTAGCCTGAGGCACCCACGACTGCACAACGAATGGACACGAGCGCTCCAACGGCCGGATCTGCGTGGCCAAGGGGAAGCGCACTCTAGGGTAGTTCGCATGAAGATGCAAGCTGTGAATGGGAATTCACGCAAAGGCAGATCCATGCCGCCATCACGGCTCCCATTGCCTGAGTGTAGGCACTAGCTATTCTATGGCCTTGCGCAGCAAGACGACATGCATCGCATAATGTACCGCCACACCTGGATGCAGCGTCATCCGCCAGGGCAGCGCGGGCTCGGAGCGCTGCAGCGACAAGGAATCCAGGAATCCCGGCAGCACCTGACCCGTGAGCAGTGCTTCCATTCCCACGCGAATATCAATGCCTTCCGGCCACAGGCGTTGAGGTCGGCGGTCGTGGGGCGTGACCGCTTCCTGCCAGTGGTACGGCGAGGACAGCAGCAGCGCTCCTCCGGGCTTGAGCAGCGCCTCACACTGGCCCAGGAGCGTCAACGGATCCGCGACGGAATCGATGACGTTGCACATCACGATTGCCGCGAAACTCTCTGCTTGGAAAGGCGGATCCAGGGCATTCGCGCAGCATGGCAGGACGGTCGACAATGCCTGCCGCTCCGCCGCGGGCAGCGCCAGCGGGCGCGTGGACAACTCCTCCGCCGCCGGACGATAGGGCATGGCGAAGGACGCCTGATCGGCAGCGGCAGCGGCAAAGGCGAGGAGCGGCAGGTGGCTGTCGAGCGCCACGATCGCGCGCTGCCCGCGCACCATGTGCGGCAATTCACCGCCCGGACCGGAGCCGAGCGCCAGCACAGGCCCCTGCGGCAGGTCCGCGTCGGGCGGCAGCCAGTCGTCGATCCAGCTCAGATCCGCAGCAGGCAAGGGCGGTTGCGCGAAACGGCCCCAGTGCGCTGGCACGTAGGTCGCCGCTTGCTGCAGCGCTTCGGCCAACCAGCCTGCCGCCGGCTGGGCGATCGCGGCAGGGCCTTCCTCCAGTCGTTTCAAGAACTCCCTTGCGCTGTCCAGGGCCGCCGCGCGGTCCAGCTCCGAGGCCAGCAGCACCGGGATGCGCACCGCGCCGATCTGCAGGAACGGCCAGTTCATGCCGCAGCCGCTGCAGGTGAAGTCGGCATCGAGCGCGTGGCTCTCGACGCGACCGTCTTGCACGCTGCGGCATGTCGGGCAGACCAGGTTCATCGCGACCTCGATGCAGACGGTAGCACGCTTGCGCGCCGGGCCGCAGCGGCTGAACATGCGACGGCCGGAGGCGCTTTGGAAGACCGACCTGCAGATCCTGGAGCCTTGGACGCTGCCCTCGCAGCGCTCGAGGCCTTGCCACGTCTTGGTTGGGGCGCGCAACCGACGCCCGTGGACACGTTGGCGCCCCTGGCGGCGGAGCTCAAGCTGGCCTGGCTGGGCTGCAAGCGCGACGATCTGGCGGACAGCCTGCGAGGTGGCAGCAAGACGCGCAAGCTGGACTACCTGCTGGCCGTGCCGCCGTTCCGCGACGCGCCGCGCTGGGCTTCGGTGGGCGCGATCGGCTCCGGGCACCTCGTAGCGTGCACCGCCGCGGCGCAGCACCTGGGGCGCAGCCTGGATGCGCACCTGTTCTGGGAGCCGCTCTCGGCCGGCGTGATCGAGAACCTTTCCTTCACAGTTTCTGGTCCAACTGCGCTGTTCAACTATGGATCACGCGTCAGTCTCGCCCTGCGCCGGCCGCGGGTGCTGCTGTCGCGCTTCGATCACGGCGTGCCGGTGCTGCCGCCGGGCGCGACGCATCCGGTGGCGATGCTCGGCCTGGTGCGCGCGGGCATCGAGCTGGCGCTGCAGGTGCGGGCAGGGCTGCTGCCGGAGCCGGATCGGCTCGTCGTGGCGCTGGGTTCGGGCGGCACGGCGGCGGGGCTGGCGCTAGGTCTCGGCATCGCGGGGCTGCGCACGCGCGTGCACGCGGTGGCGACGGTGGAGTGGCCGCTGGTGACGCTCCGCCGCGTGCAAGGGCTGATGCGCGCAACGAGAAAGCTGTTGCAGGATCTTGGGTTGGGGCATCTGGCGCAGCCCGAACCGGCGCCGATCCACGTCGATCACGGCCACATCGGGCCGGGCTACGGCATCGCGTCGCAAGGCGCCCTGCAGGCGGTGGAGCGGGCGGCCAGCGCGGGTCTGACGCTGGAACCGGTCTATACCGGCAAGGCTTTCGCGGGGTTGCTGGCTG
>CAIXAA010000280.1 GCA_903917305.1 uncultured Myxococcales bacterium
CAGCTGCGTCAGGGGCCGCAGCGGTCCAGCATCGACTGGTCGCTGGTCACGGCGCTGGCGGAGCTGGGAGGCGTGCGCATCGAGGACGACCTGCACATCACCGCCGACGCCGGCCCCGAGAACCTGACGCGGCCGTGGCTGCCGGTCGGCGGCGGAATCTGACAGGGTCGCCCAGAATGGCGACGCCTGTGCGCTGTTGTTGGGCCGCAAGCTCACCCGATGCGGGATTCGCTGCGGCGGGTCGCCGGAGAGTGTCATTTTCGGCGACCCTGTGAGCTTTTCCCAGTATCTGGCTACGCCGCGGCCTTGATCGACGGCAGCACCGCGCCCGCCAGCCCACGCGTCTGGCCGGCCAGGGCATCGGCCTGCGCGTCCAGCTCTTCCAGCGCGGTGTTCGCGTCGCGGTTGGCGATGCGCAGGTCGCGGATGAGCGCCCGCATCTCCGTCAGCAAATTCTCTTGGATGTGCAGGCAGTTTCCATCCACGGCCGCCAACTGTGCCGCCGTCGCCGGCGCGCGCGGCTGCCCACCGCCCTTGACCACCAGCATGTCGCGCCACTTGAGGATCGCGTCGATGTTGGCCGACGTCAGCACCGGGACCGCCTGCAGCGTCTCGCGGTCGATGTCGGCCGCGGTCAGCAGCCCGCGCACCAGCAGCGCGCGCCGCCTCTCCGGCGACAGGCCCGGCACGGACGCAGATTCCACCGTGAACTGGCGTAGATAGCCAAGCAGGTGCGCCGGCGGCGGCGGACTGCGCAGCCGGGCGATCTCGCGCTGGCGGTACTTGCCCAGGCCCTCGAACTGCTCCTTCATCTGGTCGAAGTGGCCGCGCTGGCGACGGTCGTGCTCGCGGAAGCGGTACGCCTCGCCGCGCCACTCCGCCTCCACCGAACGCAGCGCCTCCGCGCAACCCTTGAGTCGCTTGAGCCTTTCCGTCTGGGGCCGCAGCATCCGCACCCGCAGGATCACGCCGGCCACCCAGAGCACGGCGCCGCCGAGCATGAGCCCGGCGCCAATCTGCAGGTCGACGGCCAGCATGGCCGCGCCGCTCAGCGCCAGCAGGCCGCCGGCAACGCGCACGTACCAGGAGCGCACGTCCGGCGCCGCCTCGAACTTGGCCAGACGTTCCGCAAGATCAAGGGCTTTGAGCACTTCGACCGACGGCGCGTAGCTGTTGGGGTCGGCGGGCGGCTCGACGGCGTCCAGCGCGCCTTGCAGCGCACCCATCTCGTCGAGCCGCGGCCGCCAGGTCGAGACGTGGGAGTCGGCGTGCGGGCGATCGAAGTACGCGTACTGCAACGCTGTTTCGATGTCGCACCACGGGCACACGGGCGCGCCGCGCAGGTAGACGTGCAGCGAGTCGTTCGGACAGTCCTCGAGCGAATCCTCGAAGGCTTTCAGGTGGGTATGCCACGTCTCGGCGCTCGGCCTCTCCGCCGGCTCCGGCGGCGGCGGCGCGAAGGTGGCGGCGAAGTCGGACTCGACCTCCTGCGTCGTGGCCTCCAGGGGCACGAGGTGGCGCAGCCGCGCACACAAGTCGCCGTAGTCGTAATGGTAATCCCGAATGGCCGCAGCCAGTTCGCCCGACGCGCCGCCGGAGAACGGATGGCGGCCCATGAACAGCAGCTTGAAGACGATGACCGCGAGGCCAAAGCGGTCGTGGTCGGGAGTGCGGACGATGCCTCGGAAATCGGCGCCTTGCAGCTCCGGCGGGGTGTAGTCGGGCACGCCCACGCCGGTGTGGAACACGTGGTCGCCGCGGACGATCTGGAAGGAGTCGCAGTCGACGAGCTGGACGGTGGCGTCGCGGCCGATGAGCAGGTTGCGCTCGTTCACGTCGCCGACGACGACGCCGACGCGGTGCAGGCTGGCGAACATGCGCGCGCAGTTGGTGGCGGCGCGCACGAGGAAGTCCCAGCGGGCGTTGGGGAACGTCGCCTTGCGCTGCTCCGGATTGTAGACGTCGTGCACCGGGTAGCAGTCGACGATGCGCGGCATCAGGAAGCCGCGGCAGGCGCCGCTCTCGTCGCGCAACATCTCCTGCGGCCAGGCGCACCAATCGGCCAAGGCCGGGTTTTCCGACCACATCTCGACCATGCAGGCGAGCTTGGCGACGCGGTCGGCATCGGCGACCTGGCTGTAGATCTTGGCGGCGCGGTCGGGGCGATCGGCGAGCTGGTAGACGACGCCTTCGCCGCCACGGCCGATTTCGGGGCCGAGCGTGACGGGCTGTTTTCGCGCATCGAAGAGCTGCATCGGGCTAGCTCCTCACGCGGTCGCGCACGGCCAGCACGAGGCTGACGTCGTCGTCGGTGCGGTGCTGGACTGCGGGCGACCCCAGGAAGCGGTGCAGCGGCTCCGCGAGATCGCGATCGGGCGCCGCGGCGCGGTGCATCTCCGAGAAAAGCCCTGCGAAGAACGGCGGATGCGCGGCCTGGGCGGCGTAGTCGAGGGCGAGGACCTGCAGGCCATCGCTCATCAGCGCCACCTCGTCGACGGCGCCGAGCTGGGTGCAGCGCAGCGCCAGCGGCTCGTCGGTCGCGAAGTCCGTGGTGTTGGCATACTCGCCGCGCGCTGGCCAAAATACGTGTTGATACGCGTCCTTGTCGCGGATGACGATCACGCCGTCGCCGACCTGGGCAAAGGCGGCGCTGTCCGGACCGAGCACGGCAAGCAGCAGCGTGGTCGCCAGTTCGCGCGGCGCGACGCCGAGCTGCGCGGCCTCGGCGCGAAGCTCCG
>CAIXAA010000281.1 GCA_903917305.1 uncultured Myxococcales bacterium
CACTGAAACGACGACTCTCGCATGCCTGGGATCATGCTGCGAATTCACGCTTCGACTTCGCGATCACGCTGATTGCCTTTGACTTTTTCGATCCGCATGAAGTGGGCGGGGGCGGCACGCCCCCGAGGAGCTGGTTTCTCCAGATCCTGCGCGATAGCGCGCCCCGAGGAGCTGGTTTCTCCAGATCCCCCACCATAGCGCCCGCGCGCGCCCTCGCGTATCCTCCCCCCACCCGCAGGAGCCGCAGGATGCCCCAAGACGCCCCCTGGATCTGGCCGCGCCGCACCGTCCGCTTCGCCGGCCGCGTCGTCGCCGCCTTCCTGCACAACCGCGGCATCCTGCTGGCGGGCGGCGTCGGCTACAACGCCCTGTTGTCGCTCGTGCCTTTCCTCACGCTCACCGTCGCCGTGCTGTCCATCTTCTTCGACGAGGAGCGCATCCTCGGCATCCTGCGCCCGCAGCTCAAGCTCCTCGTGCCGCAACACGCCGACACCTTGCTGCAAACCGCGGAGAGCTTCCTGCAGAGCCAGGCCGCCGCCAGCCTCGTGAGCTTCGTGTTCCTGCTGTTCTTCAGCTCCATCGCCTTTCGCATGCTCGAAGAGGCCGTCGCCGCCCTGTTCCACAACACCAGCGAAGGCGTGCGCCGCAGCTTCTGGGTCTCCGCTGTGATGCCCTATCTCTTCATGTTGTTGCTGATGATCGCCCTGTTCTTCTTGACGCTGCTCACCTCCAGCATCGACGCGCTGGGCGACCGCGAGCTGCGCCTGTTCGGCACCGAGATCTCGCTGGCGTTCGGCGCCCAATTCCTCTTGCGAACCGTCAGCTTCCTCGGCACGGTCAGCCTGTTTGCCGCCATCTACCGCGTCCTGCCCGTGGTGCGCATCTCCATGCGCCGCGCCTTCATCGGCGGCCTCGCGGCGGCGGTGCTGTGGCGCCTGGTCGGCAAGTTCATGGTCTACTACTTCACCAATATTTCCATGGTGAACCTGCTCTACGGGTCGCTCGCGACGGTGGTCGTGGTGCTGCTGTTCCTCGAGATTGCGTTCATCATCCTGCTGCTGGGCGCGCAGGTCATCGCGGAGCTCGAGGCGAGCGCGGCGGCCGGCGTGCCCTGGTACGAGCGCCCGCCGCAACCTTGAGGAGCAATGATGCCCTTCGTGTCCCTGGATCTGCTCGACAAGCCTACGCAAATGCTGGTGGATGGTGATGGGCCCGCGGTGGTGCTGCTGCATGGCTCGGCCGATTCGCCGGGTGCGTGGCTGGGCGTGACGCTGCAGCTGCGCGGGGTGCGCTCGGTGTTCGCGCCGGCGCTGCCGCCGCAAGTGGCTGCCAAAGCGCTGGATTCCGACCTGCCCTGGCTGGACGCGCTGATGGCCCACACCGGCGCGCGCGTGCTGGCCGGGCACTCCTACGGCGCGCTGCTGGCGCTGCGCTGGGCCCTGGCGCACCCGGGCGCGCTCGATCGCCTGATTCTGTGTGAGCCCATCGCTTGGGGAATCGCGCGCCAGGACCCGAAGACCGCGCTGCGCCTCGCGGAGCTGGACGCGGAGTGCCTCGCGCGCTTCGTGCACGGCGACACGCTGGCTGGCATGGAATGGCTGGTCGACTATTGGAATGGCGACGGTTTCTGGGCGCGCCTGCCCGAGAAGGTGCGCGCGGCGCTGCTGGCCGGCTTCTCGCGCACCTGGGCGGAGGTGGCCTGCGGCAGCGCGGATCGCACGAATCCCCAGGAACTGTCCACGCTGGCCACGCCGACATGGCTGCTGGCGGGGGCGCAGTCGACGCCCGAGTCGCTCAAGGTCGCGCACCTGCTGGCACAGGCGATTCCGGACGCGCAGCTGCAGGTGCTGCAAGGCGCCGGCCACCAGTTCCTGCGGAGCCACGCGGCGCAGGTCGTGGCAGCCATCCTCGGCGTCAGCCCAGTTCAAAGCCCTTGAAGTCGAAAGCCGGCGAGACGCTGCAGCCCACGAGCGTCCATTGCCCCAAGCTTCTCGCGGCTTGCCACGCGCGCGGCGGCACGATGACCTGCGGCTGCTGCCCGGCGAGCACGTCGGGCCCCAGCACCACCGGCACGCCATCCACCCGCAATTCGAGCGGCGCGCCGGCGTAGAAGTGCCAGATTTCCGTGGCATCGATGCGATGCCGCGCCGACGTCTCGCCCGCCTGCAGCAGGTAGAAGATCGCCGTGCCGCTGCCGCGCCCACCGCCCGGCGGCACGTCGCGCCACGTCTCGCGGTACCAGCCGCCTTCGGGGTGCGCCTGCAGGCCCAGCTTGTCGATGATCGCTTGTGCTTGTGCGGACATGGGAGATCCTTGTCCCTTCCCCGGCGGCGGCGGCGCGCAAGGGGCCGGCGCGAAGTGGAGGCACGGAGGCAGGGCGGGGAGGCTGCCCTTCGTCATGCCGGCACGCTAGGCGGCGCTGGGTCGCGCGTCAACCGGCTCCACCGGCGCCGCACGAACCGCGAACGCAAGCCCAGGCCGACGCAATTTTGTTGCGCACGGCGGCACCTCGGGCACGATGCCGTCAACCGCCGCTGCGTCGTGAAACTGGATGCTCGACTACGTTCCTTCCCACCCGCTCAGGCCGGTGGGCCTCTTCAGACGCGTCGCTCCCTTCGCCCTCCCCGGGGCGCTCGGCGTGGGCCTCTGTCTGTTCGATGTCGGCCATTGGCGCCGGCCGGGTTGCATGGCCGCGGCTGGGGCGCTGTTCGCCGCGCTGGTCGTCGCGGGGATCGCGGTGCCGTGGCTGCGTCTGCCGCGCTGGCTGGCGATCCTGCCGGTGCTCGCCTTCGCCGGTGTCGTGACGCTGCTCGGGCTCGGGCTGGACGCCCCGCCGCCGGGTCTCGGTCCGCTGATGATGCTGCCGGCGCTCTGGCTCGCGGTCCACGGTTCGCGCCGCGAGCTGGTCCTCTGCTTCGGCCTCATCGTCCTGTCCGTCGTGGTCCGCAGCCTGGGCCTGACCGATGTGGCCCTGCTGCGCTACAACGCCCTGGTCTTGATGGTCTTGCCCGTCATGCTGTTCACGCTGCAGGCGATCGTGCACAGGGCGCGCCACCTCGCCTGGCAGCTGCGCGCGACGGCGGCGACCGACGTCCTGACCGGCATCGCCAACCGTCGCGCCTGGGATCAGCGTTTGCCGGGCGATCTGGCGCGCGCCAGGCGCGAGCAGCGCCCGGTGTGCGTGGCGATCCTCGATCTCGATCACTTCAAGCGCCTCAACGATACGCGCGGCCATGCGGCGGGCGATGAGCTGCTGCGCAGCGCAGCGCGGTGCTGGAGCGGCCTCTTGCGCGCCGGGGACCTCATCGCGCGCTACGGCGGCGAGGAGTTCGCCGTCCTGCTGCCGAGCTGCGCGATGCCCGATGGTGTCATCGTCATCGACCGCTTGCGCGCCGCGACGCCCGCGGGCCAGACCTGCTCGGCCGGCATCGCCTGCTGGGACGGGGAGGAGAGCGGCGAGCAACTCATGGCGCGCGCCGACGCTGCGCTCTACCGCGCCAAGGCCGCCGGCCGCGACCGCTGCGCGGTGTGCCCGACTGCCGCAGAGATGGTGGGTGGCGCGTGCCCAGGCGTGGTGTGCGATCCGACTGCCGTGGGCGTGTGACGGCGCGGCGTCCCGGCAGCGCGGAGCGGCCCTACGGCACAGGATAGAGGATCATCACGTACTTGCCGTTCAGCAGCGCGGCCGCGTTCTGCGCGTCGGCGACGGGCACTCGGCTGGTGGGCGGGGTCGTGCTGGTGTCGAGCAGGACATCGACGTTGAACTTGATCGGCGAGGACGCCGCGCCATTGGCCTCACGGAACGCCCCGGTGGTCACGGCGGGCTGCCACAGGGCCGGCGTTGGCGCACCGTACAGCTCCCACAATTCCATGACATACTTGATAGTTCCTTGGGAACCTACCTGCTTGCGGAACACCGTCGACATGCGGCCCACCGTGTTCGCCCCCTGCGTGACGGCGTACCAGAGCTGCGCGCCCTCGAGCCAGTCGAACTGGTCCGTCTGCCATTGCACCGGGTTTGCGATGTGGCAGGCGGGCGCGGCGAAGAGCTGGGCTTCCATCGCCGCGGGCGTCATGGCGAGGGGAGAGGCCACGAGCATGCACGCGCTCGGGCAGGTCGCGCCGGTCGGGCATGGCTGCGTCGGCGTCCCCACGGTGAGCGCTCCGCCGATCGTCGCGCTGCGCAGCCGGCCTGCCGGCGTGACGCCGTAATACGTCTGCGCCGTGGCCGGGTTGGCGCGCTCCCACAGCGAACCGGCGCGCGGCAGGTTGTTGCCATCCAAGCCGATGATCGACACCGGCGCGCTGGTCACGCCAAGTTGCAGGTTCGCCCGCACCTCGGCCGCCGGCGCCCCTTGCGGTGCGGACGGCGCCGCGACCGGTGGCTGCGTCACCATGGGCGGCGGCGGCGGCGGCGGCCCAATCTTGGGTCCGTCGCCCTGCCCCCTCTGGCCGCACCCGATAGTACCCAGCAGCGCGCAACTGGCCAGCACGAGAAACGTCGTCTTCATGTCCTTCCCCTCTTCATGGGCCCGATTCATTCGGACGCGGGCGAGGATACGCTGCATGTGCGGCGACATGCAAAGCGCCGTTCCCCGCATCGCTCGCCACCACACGGCCGCGCCGAGGCCGCACAGGGCGAGGCGCAGCGCGCTCATTCCGCGGTCACCTTGGCTTGCTCCAGGCGCTGAATCCAATGGCGGCACGCGAACATGCCGACCGGGCCGAGCATGGTCATCAGGCCAATCGCCAGCCAGATGAACGACGCGTGGTGCACGCCCTTGGCCGGACACCACATCTCGAGCAAGTAGCCCGACGTCGGCCCGACCATGAACTTCGCGAAGAAGAACGGCAAAGCCGCCAGCGCGACGTACGTCGACTCGCGGCCGCGCGGCGCGATGGAGAGCGTGTACTCGTAGGAGCGCGGCGACCACAGCGCCTCGCCGATGGTCAGCACGAGGATCATCGCGACTTGAAAGGGCATCGTCGAGCCGAGCGTGAGGATGAACGGGCTCGCCGCCGAGATGAACGCGCCGACCAGCAGCACGTGGAACGCCTTCATCTTGCGCGTCAGCGCCGTGCCGAGGGGCGCCAGGCCAATGATCAGCAGCGAATTCAGCGACCACAGCGTGCCGACCGGGAAGCCTTCGCCCTGCTCGCGCGTGATGTACTTGGGCCAGGTGAAGTGCATGTGCTGGAACATCATCTTGACCAGCGACAGGAAGGCCAGCAGCACGAGGAAGCGCCAGAAGGCGCGATCGGTGAACACTTCGCGCATCGCCTGGAGGGGATTGGTCTTGTTCGCGGGGCGGGCACCGTCCTCGGGGTCGACGCGGTGCTCGAAGTCCTTGCGCAGCATCAGGATCACCAGCGCGGCCAGCACGGCGAACACGAAGCCCCAGGCCATGATGACGGCGTTGGCGGTCATCGGGCGCGGGCCGAGCAGCGGCAGGTCGACGCTGCGCTTGAGCAGCCGGCCCAGCATGTCGAGGTACGGCGCGCCCACGGAGTCGAGCACGTGCACCGCCGCCTCGGGCCAGTGGACGATGCGCACCGCGTCCGCGGAGAACGGCGGCACGTCGTACCAGCGCGCGAGGAAGCGCGATCGGGTGGCGTCGATGATGAACGGCCCGCACAGCGCGCCGGCGAGGTTGAAGCTGACGTACCAGAGCGAAAAGGCGAAGGCTCGCGTGCGCTTGTTGGACGCGCGCTGCACGGCGGCCTGCAAGACCGGCGAGGTCGTGGCGTAGGCGAAGCCAAAGCTGAGCAGCGCGCAGATGGCCATGGCGGGCGACGGCGCGAGGGCCATGGCGAGGCGGGTGATGGCCGCGAGCGAGAACGAGACGATGAGCGTGCGGCGGATGCCGGCGGCGTCGGCGATGGAACCGACGAGAAAGACGAAGAAGGTCAAGAGCATCGAGAAGGTCGAGGCCCACCAGCCGGCCTCCTTGTCGCCCATGCCGTAGTCGGTGGAGAGCCACATGGCCAGCGTCGGCAGGAACGAGAAGATGCCGAGGTACTCGAAGAAGGTCGCGAGAAAGATGAGCCAAAGCTCGCGCGGGCAGGACAGCAGGGCGCGGAGGTCGTCGCGCAGCGTGGTTTGCGTGGCGTCAGGGGCGGTGTTCAAGCGGCAACTCCCGGGCAGGAAGCGCCAGCGTCGGCGCACAGCGTTTGTAGCGCGGCGCGGCTGGGAAATCGAGGCGGGAGCTTCGCTTTGTCGGGTGCTGGGGCGGGAGCCGGAACCGGAACCGGAGCCGGAACCGGACCCGGAACCGGACCCGGAGCCGGAGCCGGAGCCGGACCCGGAGCCGGAACCGGACCCGGAGCCGGAGCCGGAGCCGGTTCCGGCTACGGCGCGATGCTGCACGTCGCGGCCTTGCACGACATGCCGTCGCCGCACCACGCGCCCGCGGGCATGTCCGCGTGCCAGCAGCCGAGCGGCGGCGTCGAGCGGCAGTTGTCGCTGGTGCACGGCTTGTTGTCGTCGCAGTCGCTCAGCGTCAGCTTGAGGCACGGGCCGGCGGTGGTGCAGGCCGCGCTGCCCCAGTGGTCGGCGCGCACGAGCAAGCCCTGGTCGATCGCGGCCTTGGCGTCGTGGATCTGCCCGGCGATCGCGAAGCCGCCGCCGGTGAGGCCGACGATGGCCTGGCCGTGATCCATCTCCGGCGAGCCGTACGCCTGCTGCCAGTGCATCTGGCCGGCGGCGTCGGTGCGGACGACCCAGGTGCTCCACAGGCCGTCGCCATAGGTGCCGGTGTAGCCGGTCAGGACAAAGCCGCCGTCGGCGAGGCTGGCGATGCCGTAGCCGCGCTCGCCCTCGCTGCCGCCGTAGGTGCTGTCCCACAGGAGCTTGCCGCTGGCGTCCAGGCGCAGCAGCCAGAAGTCGATGCCGTTGCCGGGCGTCTTGGACGCGCCGGTCTCGCCGAGCACGGCAAAGCCGCCATCGGGGAGCGCGACGGCCGCCCAGGCGCGCTCGTCCATCTTGCCGCCGAAGGTCTTCTGCCAGATCGTCTTGCCCGGCCCCTCCTGCCCACAGGGTGCCCGTCTGGGGATTGGTGGCCAACGCGATGGGGTTGCGGAAACGCGTCGCGCGAGCGGTCCCGTGTGAACCGTCGGGAGAGAACACTTGACTGCTCGCGCGCGTCGGGTCCGTCTCCACGCACGCATTGCAGGACGAGCCCACACCCGCATAGAGGCTGCCGCTCGCAAAACCGAGCGACGTCGAGGTGTGATTGTCGGTGTCGCC
>CAIXAA010000282.1 GCA_903917305.1 uncultured Myxococcales bacterium
GCTGATGCCACGGCGCAGTTCCGCGGATGACGCGCGACGGTAGCAGCCGCATCTGGCCAACACAACTCAAACACAGGGGGCAAACACATCGGCGGTTGCCGCAGTTCCCGGCTGGCGATAGGCTAGCTGCGCGACCGAGCCCTTGGATCTTCCCTGCTTTGAGGAGCCCTCATGCCCGCGACCCCCTTGCGTTCCGCCCTGTGGCTCGTCTGCGCCGGCCTGCTCAGCGCGCCTGCGCCGTCCCTGGCGGCCAAGCCTGCCGCCGTGTCCAAGGAGCAGAAGCGCGCGGACGACATCGCCCACCACCTGCGCATGGCGCAGATCCTCCTCGACGCGGGCGAACTGCCGGATGCGCAGAAGGAAGCCAACGCGACGCTGGCCATCGACAAGAAGAACGTCGCGGCGCGCCGGCTGCTGGTGGCCGCGCTCGGCCGCGCGCAGGAGTTCGCCAAGGCGCTCAAGCTGGTGGACGCGCTGGCGGCCGAGCAGCCGGCCGATCCGTGGGCGGCGCAGGTGCGCTGCGAGATCTTCGAGCGGATGGGCGACAAGCCCAAGGCCCTCGCGGCGTTCGAAGCACTGGCGGCGCTGCCTGCGGCGCCGGCGGCGGCGCACTACCGGGCCGCGGTGCTGCTCGATGCCTTGCGCGCGGCGGGCGATGCGACGGTGACGCCGCGCGAGCGCAGCCACCTGGTCACCTTCCTGCAGGCGCGCGAGGCGCTGAACACCCAAGAAGGCAAGGATGCCGAGCGTCTGCTGCTCGAGATCGACCAGGGCGAGCTGGGTCGCACGTTCTTCGCGGCGCGGGAGCACTACTTCGCGGCGTTTCGCACCGGCGGCGGGCAGTCGGCCAGCCACCTGCGCGACGCCGAAGCGGGGCTGCGCCGGACCTTGCAGATGGCCCCCAAGTACCAGGCGGCGCACGCGTTCCTCGGCATGTGCCTCGCGTCCGTCAAGGCGCCCGACTACGACCTCAAGGCGGCCGAACAGGAGCTGCGCCAGGCCCCGGACATCGCCGACGCGTGGTACGCGCTTGGACGAATCCTGCGCGACTCCGAGCGCTTGGGTGAAGCGGCGCAGGCCTTCGAGGCGGCGCTCAAGCGCGAGCCGCGCAACACGGAGGCGGGCTACCAGCTCGGCGTCGTGTATAAAGTGATGAAGAAACGCGAGGATGCGCTGCGCGTGTTCGAAGCGGTCGTCAGTGCCAACCCGGAGTCGGCGGCGGCGGCGCGGGCGCTGTCGGAGCTGCAGGCGCTCGCACCCGGTTCCCAGGTCGTGGCGCGCTATTCCAACCGCATCGCCAGTCCGCCAGACGCGGATCTCTTCTCGACCGAGCGCTACAAGGCCGGCGTCGAAGCGCTGGAGCAGTGGCTGCTGGGCGGCGTCGAGGAAGGGCCGGAGGTGGTGTGGCTCGAGAAGATGATGCGCCGCCTCGTGCAGGCCAACGAACTGACGGCGCGCGTGCCGCTGCGCGTGAAGATGGGCAAGACCGACATGGTCAACGCGTTCGCCACACCGCACGGCAACATCTACTTCACCAAGGGTTTTTTGGCGCACATCAAGAAGCGCTGGCCGCAGGAGCCGCTGGACGAAAACAACAGCTACATCGCCGCGGTGATGGCGCACGAGATCACGCACGTGATCAAGGGTCACATCATCTCCCGAGATCTGTTCAAGAAAACCTTGGAGCAGGCCGGCAAGGACATGGACCCGACGCTGTTTCGCCTGACGACGCGCCTGAACGAGATCGAGGCGGATCGCGAAGGCTTTTTGTACATGCTGGCAGCCGGTTACAACCCGAACGCGATGATCGAGTGGATGGAGGCGGCGGCCGCGGACCTGGGCGATCCGCCGCCGATGGAGGATCACCCGACGTTCGATGAGCGCGTGACCTTCCTGGTGGACTTCTGGACCAACGAAGTTCGCTTTGCATACCAAGCCTTCGAGACCGGCACCGCGGCCGCCGAGCAAGGGCAGGAGCTCGAACACAAGGATCTGGCGGCGGCCAAGACGCAGTACGAGCTGGCGGCGCTGGAGTTGGATCGCTTCGTGCGCTTCTTTCGCAATGCCAAGGAAGCATGGAATAACCTCGCGCTCGTGCAGACCAAGCTGGGGGTGCTGGCGGAGGGCGACGCGTCGCCGCTGGCGCGCTGGTACACGCCGCTCAGCATCGAGAAGACGATTGCGCAACAGTTGCCTGGGATTGCGCGCAAGAAGCGCGGATCCAAGGACACGGTGTTCCTGGCGCGCGCCAAGGAGAACTTCGGCCGGGCCCTGGCCTTGGATGCGAAGTACGCAAAGGCTCTGGTGAATCTGGCGGCGGTCGAGATCGGCCTGGGCGACGGCGCGGGCGCGGAGCAGCTGCTGGCGCAGGCCGATCAGGCGGGAACGGAGCCTGCCCTGGTCGCGACGCTGCGCGGCGTGATCGCGGCGGAGGCCGGGAAGTGGGACGACGCCATCGCCGCCTTCCAAAAAGCGAGCAAAGACAGCGGCGATCCGCGCGCCCTGTACTGCCTCGGGCTGGCGCTGCAGCAAAAAGGCGACAAGCCTGGGGCGCGCACGGCGTTCTCGGCCTTCCTCGACAAGGAGGACAAAGACTCGCCGTGGGCGGCCCAGGCCCAGCGTTCGATCAGCGCGATGGCGCCGACAAACTAGCTAAATCGCTCTGAATTACTTGGCCTTCTTCGCCGGCTTCTTGGGCTTCACCTTGGCCGCGCGCGCCGCGCCATCGGTGGCCTGGCGGTGCGCGTCCATCAGGCGCCACGGGCTGAAGACCTCGAGCTTGGCGCGCTCGCCCTCGGGAGCGCCCTTCGGGTACTTGATCGTGAGGATCGACGTGATCACGCCATCGCGCGTGCCGAACTGCTTGGCCATGCGCTGCGTGTTGTGGTGGTGCGACAGGAGCCGCGAATTCGACACCTGCATCAGCGCGCTGCGCGTGCCGTCCGGCGCGTCGCCGATGAGCTTGACGATCGCGTCGACCAGATCGCCCTTGTTGCCGAACGCCTTCGCGACCTGCGCCTTCGGGGTCGGCGGCTGAACCTGCTTGGTGCCTTTCTTGCTGTTACCCATGACTTTCTTCCTCGTATCGCCCGCACGCTCCCGCAGGATGCGCCGGACGTTCGGCGGCGCGGCGTCGTGACCACCCTTGTGGCCGCGCGCTTGCGCCGTGTTGCGCCCTCAGCCCTCTTCCACTGCCGTGTCGGCAGCGAGTTCGGGCTTCAAGGCCGCAGTCGGTGGCGGTTCGGCCGGCATCTCCGCCGGCTCCCCGCGCTTTTTTGCTTCGCGAATCACGCCTTCCAAGCGGGCAATCTCCGCAGGAGCCCTGCGCGCCGTCCCCGTGTCCGGGAAGCGCTTCTGCAGGTACTGCCACATCTCCACCGCCCGCGAGCGCCACTTGAGCTGCTCGTAGGCCGTCGCCAGCCGCAGGAAGCTCTGCTCGGTCTGCGCCCGCGTCGGGAACTGCTGCATGGCCTGATGGATGCGGAATACCGCGCCCAGCCAGTTGTCGCGTTTCCAATAGAAGTTGATGACATAGAGGCTGTGCGCCCACTGCGTGTCGATGCACTTCTCGCGCAGCGCCATCGCCTCGGTCGCGAAGCGCGAGCGCGGGTACTGGCGCAGGAAGCGCTCCAGGTGGATGCGCGCCTGCTGCACGGCGGTCAGGTCGAGCTCCTCGACCGGCGGCATGAACCACAGATCGCTCGGCGCCAGTTCGAAGTACGCGCGCGCAACCATGTACAGCGCATAAGGAACATTCTCGGACTGGTCGTGGCGCTGGGCAAACGCCAGGTAGGTCTCGATCGACTCATCGTACTTGTGCTGGTGGAACTGGGCGTCGCCCAGGCGCAGCCGCGCCAGCTCCGTCACCGACAGATACGACGGCAGTTTCAGCACCTTGGCGAAGTCCTGCTCCGCCTCGATGAGCCCACCGCCGGCGAGGTGCTCCATGCCGTCCAGGTAGTCCTGCTCGGCTTCGGCGCGCGCCGTCTTGGCCACCGTCGCCGCGCCGCATGCGGGCAGCAACGCAACCAGCAGGGCAAAGGCGAGCAGTTTGGACGAGAAGGCGATCATGGCACACCGCTCCGCCTGGATGGGCGGAAGGACGCAGTAGGTTGAGGGATCCTGCTCGCGCCGTCAACCCCGGCGTGGCGGCGACGGCACGGCGAGACAAGCCGATTCGCCAGAAGTTTCAGCCAGCTGCTAGAATCGCAGCGCACCGCCGGCGCCCAGGTACAGGCCGTCGCGCAGGCCGGCATCGATGTGCAGCGCCGTCGACGGCGTCGGGCTCCACTCGAAGCCAGTCGTCAGGCGCACCGCCGGCCAGACCCGCGACAGCAGATCCGCTTTGCCATCAGCAACATAGCGCCAGTGCGGGCACGTGTCGCGCTTGTCCGGCGCGCAGGTCGGCAGCACTTCGGTGCGCGTCACGTCGCCCGCCAGCACCAGCACGCCGAGACCGGCGCGCCAGGTCCAATCGAGCCGATCGGTCAGCGCGCTGCGGTGCACGTAGTCCACCGCCAGATCGATCAGCGCCAGGTTGACCACGGTCCACATCGGCAAGGACGTGCTGCTCGACGCGTACCAGTTCGCCGCGGGCACGTTCGGCAGCGCGACACCACCGCGAATCGCCAACGAATTCTTGCCAGACAGCGGGATGTGCCACGCCATGTCGATGCCCAGCCCGAACAGATCCGGGTGGTGATCGAGGCGCGACACGACGTTCCACGCGGCCTGCGGAATCCACATCGGCCCGATCGACACCTCCAGCGCCGGACGCTGCGGCGCCACCGGCTGCCGCGCCACGATGGGCGGCGGCGGCCTGGGCGGAGCGATCACGGGAAGCGTAGGTGGCGGCTCAGGTTTCTTCGGCGGCGGCTCGACTTTCGGCGGCGGCAGCGCTTGCGGCTGGGCCGGGGGCGGCAGGCGCGCACCGGGCGGCGGCAGCGCTTCGCCGGGGATGTGCGGCGTACCGCCCTCGGATTGCAGCTCGAGGGGCGTGAGCGGCGGTTCGGCCTTGGCCGGGCGCGGGCAAGCCGCAAGCAGGACGGCGAAAACCAGCGCGGCCAGCGCAACGGCCCGCGGTTCCTTGCCTCTGCGTGCGGTCTGATCGTGCACGAGCCCCCCGTCCGAGTTCGACGTGCGAACGCCGACTCCGGAACCGTACCTGCGCAATCGGTGCTTGGCAACCAGGGCAACCGCGGCCGACCTGCATGGCGCCAGGGCAGAAACGCCACATGTGGCAAAAAGGGTTGCGCCCGCCGCAAAAACCTGCGATCTCCGAGTCGCAGCCACAAGCGCCGCCACCGGCGGGCACCTGGCCCGGCCAGAGGGAAGCCGCGCACGTTGCCACATCGCCGCACACGAACAGAGTAGAGTGACGTGGAGAGCCAAGACACGCGAGACAACCAGCAGGGGAGCACTGAGGGGAAGAGAGTAGACGACATGCGGTATCCGTTCCTCATCCTGGACCTCAACGGCACGCTGATCGACACGTTCGGCGACCTGACGGAGGCGCTGGGTGTCCTGCTGGCGGCGCACCTTCGGCCGGCGGTCGACATCGCGCAGGTGCGCGCCTGGTCCGGCGAAGGGCTGCGCGCGTTGCTGCGCGCGGCGTTCCTGGCGACGGGACCGACGCCGACCGACCTCGAACTCAACGATTTGCTTCATGAGTTTCGCGGGTTGTACGAGGAGCACCTCGGCGCCGGCGCCTTCCTGTATCCCGGCGTGCAGCAGACGCTGGCGACGCTCGCCGCGCGCGGCGTGCGCATGAGCATCCTGACGAACAAGCCGCTCGGCCCGTCCCTCAAGCTGTTGGAAAAATTCGGGATCAGCCACTACTTCGACTACATGGTGGCGGGCGACACGGACGTGCCGCGCAAGCCCGATCCGACGGGGCTGCTGCAGCTGGTGGCGCAGATGGACGGGCGGCCCGAAGGCACGCTGATGGTCGGCAGCTCGCGCATCGATCTCGAGACGGCGCGCAATGCCGGCGTGGCCTGCGCCATCGTCGATCACGCCGAAGACGGCCTGCACGCCCGCGGCATGGGTGCGGATTTCGTGCTGGACCAGTTCCCGATGCTGACGGCGCTCGTCCTGGCCCCGCGCCACAGCGGCGCGTTTCCCGCGTAGCTACTCGGGCTGGAAGTCCTCGCCACTCCAACGAAACTTGCGCACGATCCGCTCACGCTTGGGCAGGCTGCCCAGCATGGCCATGGTGTCGCAGCTCAGCGTCAGGCCCTGCGCGTCGGATCCCGCTTGAATGACGGGCGTTTCGCAGGTCTCTGACTGGTTCATGCGCGGGTCGTTCTGGCTCGTGAACGACGTCGACAGGAACGACCACACCAGCTTGAGCGGCGCCTCCGCGCTCGCCTTGGACGCCAGCGCCCACAGCTGCTGCGCCTCGACGCCCTTGGCGATCGCATCCATGCGCTGGCTCTGCAGCTTCAACTGCCAGGCCGCCCGGTTGGCGCCGAGGGCCACGCGGCTCAGCAAGGCGCCCTTCTTGTCCTTGTCGTAGTGCGGGCAGGTGTCCAGGCGCAGCGCCTCCTGCACCATCCCCGGCCCCGACGGCCGGCCGGCCAGCAGCACGAGGTGGCAGGTCGGGTTGCCGCCATCGGAGCCATCCGCCACGCGCACCAACGCCGCGGAACCCGGCGAACCTTCGTGCGCCAGCGGCAGCGCGGTCGCCAGCACGGAGACGTCGCGCGCCGCGGCGTGGAAGTAGCTCACGCAAATCGACTGCAAGGTCGCGGGCTTCTGACCGGCGAGGGCTGGAAGGCACAAGCACATGGCCGCGCTGCTCAGCGCGGCGCCCAAGAGAAGGCGCATAGAGAACTCCAGTTGTTACAGGATGTTGGCAGCCAATTCGGCCAGAGGCGAGCGCTCGCCCTTGGTCAGCGTCACGTGCGCGGCCAGGGGCTCGTGCTTGAACTTCTCGA
>CAIXAA010000283.1 GCA_903917305.1 uncultured Myxococcales bacterium
TACGCAGGCGATGGCGTGGTGGGCGGCGCCAAGACGTGCAAGCTGGACCTGCCGGCGGCGGTGGCGTTCGACAGCCAGGGCAACACGTACATCTCCGACCAGGCCAACCAGCGCATCCGCAAGGTCGACGCCAGCGACACGATCACGACGGTGGTCGGCGATCTGTGGTTCGTGGACGCGGACGGCAAGCCGCTGGTGGACAAGGACGGCAACTTCGTGGACTTCAAGGGGAACATCCTGGCCACCAAGGACAAGATGCAGGTCGACGGCAACGGCGCGGAGCTGCGCGACGCCAGCGGCAAGCCGGCGCCCTACACCGGGCCGATTCCGATTCCGGACCTGAATGGCGGCTATGCGGGTGACGGTGGCCCCGCCAAGGTGGCGCGCATCCAGAACCCCAAGACGCAATCGGCGGTGCCGGCGGCGCGCATCGTCATCGACAAGAACGACCAGCTCTACCTGGCAGATACGGGCAACAACGCGATCCGCAAGGTGGATTTGAAGACCGGCATCATCACGACGATCGCCGGTACCGGCGCGGCGGGCTATGCGGGAGACGGCGGCGACGCGACCAAGGCGCTGCTGAACAACCCCACGGATGTCGACCTGTTGCCCGATGGCGGCCTGTTGATCGCCGACAAGGAGAACGACTGCATCCGCGTGGTGCGCGACGGCAAGATCAGCACATTTGCCGGGATGTGCGGCGTGTCGGGCTTCGCCGGCGATGGTGGGCTGGCGGTGAAGGCGAAGCTGCAGCGGCCCTACGGCGTGTCGGTCGGACCGGGTGGCGAGGTGTACGTCGCGGATACGCACAACCATCGGATCCGGATGGTGACGAGGTAGCGGACCTCGCCACCGGATCCGGACGCTACGGACAGGTGCCGACCAGCGCATCCAAAGCGGTATGCCGCGAGTTCAGGTAGTTCTTCAGCGTGGTGTAGTCCGCGTCGATCTGCGCCTTCTTCTCGATGCCCTTTGGGTCGTTGTACACGTCGTTGACAATCAACGCCTTCATCTTGTCCACCAGCGGAACCATCACGTTCTTGGAAAACGGCCCGCAGTGCGCGGACTTGTACAGGTCCCACATCTTCTGCTTCAAGGCGGGCGTCTCCAGCATCCGCGCGTAGAAGTCCTCCTGGGCACGGTTGCACCAGCTGCACGGCGGCCCCCAAGGCGCGGTGAAGCTGTACCAGGCGCTCCAGTTGCCGAGCACCAGGTCCATGCCGTGGTGGATGAAGTAGAGCAGGCTGTTCGACGTGTCGCCGTAGATGTCGAAGTTGTTGCCGGCGGTGGTCATGCCATCGACGTTCGAGGTCAGCACGTCCATGGCGTAGAACACCAGCAGCGAGTCCATGTCGGCGACCAGCGAAGCCGCAGCGACCCAAGCCGCGGCGGACCCGCTGTGCACGGCGCTGGCGAGCGCGACGAGGTCCGAGCCGGTGCCGACCGTGAGGCCATACGCGCCGAGCACGTCCGTGCAGGCCGCGGTGGCGCAGTTGATGCCGACGCAGCCGTTGTTCTGCTCGTAGAAATGGCCGGTGCTGTTGCCCCAGAAGTGGGCGAAGAAGTCCTCGTCGACGTGCTCGAGCACGATGAAGAAGCCGTAGTTCACGCCGTTGACCTTGATGCGCGCCCAGCTCGACTGCGGTGCGGCGCCGCCCAGCGCGCGGGAGATGCCATAGCTGAGCGGTTCGCGCAGGAAGGTGCTGTCCTGGCCCGAAGCCTTGAAGCGCGCGTTCTTGAGGTTCTCCGGTCCGCGCAGGCTGCTGATGAACTGATGGAACTTGATGCGGATGTTCGGCTTGCCCGGGTTGGACAGCATGCTGCCGTAGCCGAACGCCTTGATGCCGACCTGCGCGAACGTGACGCCGTCGATCTTGGCGTCGGCCTTGTACCAGGTGTCGGTGGTGGCGTTCTTGACGTCGTTCAAGTACTTGGTCCAATCGCCGGCCGCCACTGTGAACTCGACGACGTGGTAGCCGACCGGGTCGAACCACTTGGTCGCCGGCTGGAAGCTGGCTGGCACCGTCCACGGCCACTGTTCGAGGTTGCAGCCCAGCGACTGGCACACGCCGCCCTGGCACGTCGCGCTCGTGCAGCCGCCCGACGGCGTGCAGGACGTGCCGTCCAACGTGGACGACGGCGTGTAGGCGCACTTGCCGGTGGCGGCCGTGCAGCCGTTGAGCGTGCACGGGTCGCCGTCGTCGCAGACCTTGGGCGAGCTGCCGACGCAGACGCCCGCGACGCACGCGTCGACCGTGGTGCAGCCGTTGCCGTCCGAGCAGGTCGCGGCGGTGTTGACGTGCTGGCAACCGAGCACGGCGTCGCAGGAATCCGCCGTGCACGCATTGGCGTCGTCGCAGTTCAGCGCCGTGCCCTTGCACACGCCCAGGCTGCACGCATCGCCGGTCGTGCACGCGGTGCCGTCGCTGCACGCGGCCGTGGTGGCGACGTGGACGCAGCCGGTGCCGTTGAGGCAACTGTCCGTCGTGCAAGGATTCAGGTCGTCGCAGTTCACCTGCGCCGCTGACTTGCACACGCCGCTCTGGCAGGCGTCGCCGCTGGTGCACGTGCTGCCGTCGCTGCAAGGCGCGGTGTTGAAGGCGTGCGTGCAGCCGGTCGTGGCGTTGCAACCGTCGTCGGTGCAGACATTGCTGTCGTCGCAGTTGAGCGCCGTGGAGCCTGCCTGGCACGTGCCGCCGACACACACGTCGCCGACGGTGCACAAGCTGCCGTCACTGCAGGCCAAGGTGTTGTTGACATGCAGGCAGCCGCTGCCGACCACGCAACTGTCTGTGGTGCAAGGGTTCTTGTCGTCGCAGTTGAGGCCGACGCCGGCGCAGACGCCCGCCGCGCACTTGTCCGTCGTCGTGCACGCGTTGCCGTCGTCGCAAACCGCGCCGGTCAGCGGCGGGTAGTAGCAGCCACTCGCCGTGTCGCACAGGTTGTTGGTGCAGACGTCGTTGTCCTCGCAGGTGATCACCGTTCCCGGCATGCAGCCGCCGTTGGCGCACGCATCGGCCGCCGTGCAGGCGTTGCCGTCGTCGCACGGCAGCGCGTTGTTGGTGTGCGCACAGCCGGCCGCGAGGCTGCAACTGTCGTCGGTGCATGGATTCTGGTCGTCGCAATCGTGGCCGACGCCCTTGCACGCGCCTCCCTGGCAGACGTCGTTGTCCGTGCACGGGTTGCCGTCATCGCAGGCGCTGGTCAGGTTGGCATGCGTGCAGCCCAGGCTCGGGTCGCACACGTCGCCGGTGCAGGAATTGCCGTCGTCGCACGTGACCGCCGCGCCGGCGCCGCACTCGCCGCCCTGGCACGCGTCGCCGCTGGTGCAGCTGTTGCCGTCGTCGCACGCCAGCGTGTTGTTGGCGTGCGTGCAGCCGGTGCTCGCGCTGCAACCATCCGTCGTGCAAGGATTCTGGTCGTCGCACGCCGCGACGATGCTGGTGTGGGTGCACTGGCCGGCCGTGCAGGCGTCGGTGGTGCACGCGTCGTTGTCGTTGCAATCCATGGGCGTGCCGACGCAGACCATGCCCGCGCACGCGTCGTTCTGCGTGCACGGATTGCCGTCGCTGCAGCCGGGCGCGCACGCGGCCACCACGCCGTCCAAGGTCAGCTCGAAGCTGATGTCGGAGCTGGTCGGCAGCGTCTGGTGGACCTCGACCGCCACGACGTTCTTGCCCGCCTTGAGCAGCCCGGCGCCGACCGCCGCTTCCTGCCAGTCGTTGCCGTCGCTGACCGAGGCGCTCGCCAGCGTGCCGGGACCGATCGCGCCGCCGGGCAGGTTGCCGCGCAGCACTTCGACACCGTTCAGGTACACGACGGCGCCGTCGTCATAGCGCACGCGCAGCGACAAGCTGAGCCAGCTGGCCGGATTCGCCACGTCGAACGAGCGGCGGAACCACGTCGTGATGAACTTGGCATTCGCGTTGCCGCCGTAGCCGACGACGGTCTGCTCGTCGCCGTCGCCGTAGCCGAGCTCCGCGGCGCCGGACTTCCACGTGCTGTCATCGAAGCTGATGTCGCGCCACGTGTTGGCCGGGGCGACGCCGGTGTCGCGGTACTGCCAGGTCGAGCCCTCCGGGATGAGCACGCCGTCCGCGGTGCCCGGCGTGCCGGCCGTCACCGCGCTGAGCGTGCACCAGAAGGTGATGTCGGAGCTGGTCGCATTCGCCTGGTGCACCTCGGCGGACAGCACGTTGGCGCCGGACACCAGGGCCGTCGCAGGCACCTGCACCTGGTACCAGTTCTCGTCCTCGATAGCGGCCGACGCCAGCGTGGCCGGGCTCACCGCGCCAGCGGGCATGTTGCTGCGCCAGATCTCCGTGCCGTTCAGGTAGACGATCACGCCGTCATCGCGCTTGGTGGCGAGCAGCAGGCTCTGCACCGCGCTGGCGTCGGCCACCGTGAAGCTGCGCCGGAACCAGGTCGTGATGTACTTGGCGTTGGCGTTGCCGCCGTAGCCGACGACCGTGGTCTCGTCGCCGTCGCCGTAGCCGAACTCGCCCACGCCCTGCTTCCACGCGCTGTCGTTGAAGGCAGCCGTGCGCCAGGTGGCTGCGGGCGCGACGCCGGTGTCGAGGTAGCGCCATGGATCGTTCCTGACCACGAGATCCTGCTGGCCCGGCGGGATGCCGGAGCCGGCCGACACGTCGAGCCGCGGCCGATCCGTCGCTGCACCTTGCGCGGAGACGAAGTCGACGCCGTCCGCGTTGCTGCCCACCAGGATCAAGCCCTGGTTGCTCCCCGGGTTCTTGACCCAGCCCTGCACGAGGGCCACGCCGGCCGCGTTGAGTTCGATGGTGCGCACGCCGACGGCCGGCGCGACAAGGCTGCCGACCAGGACGGTGTCGCGGTCCAGCGGTCCGGCAGCCCCGGCGGTCTGCCACGGCTGGCCGGTCGCCGCCTGGCGCCAGGTCGCGGTGGCCTCGTCCCAGGTCCGCTTGAGCCCGTACAGCTGCCAGGTGCCAGGACTGGGATTCGTGATTCGCAGCGTGATCTTGGCCGACTGCACCGTCGCGTCTGCCGGCACCTGCGAGATGTCCCACGCCAGCAATGCGACCAGGGCATTGTGGGTGCCGCCCGGATCGTCCGCATCGGCCATGCAGGTGGTCAGCAGACCCATGGCGCTGGTCGGCGACGCTTGCGCCAGGGACGTGTCGTGCGCGCCCAGGTAGCTGGGCGACGGCAGCACGCCAAGTTGAAAGGACCACGTGGTCGCAGTGGTCAGCGACACCTGGACTTGCTCGAAGGCCGGCAGCACGACCGGCGTCTGGCTCGTGCAAGCGGCCAGCATCAGCACGGCCGCGACGGGGACGATTGCGGCGATGGTACGCGGAATCTGAGGCATGATCCCTCCTGGCTGCCGTGCAGCCGGACTCGGGCCAGACGTGGCCGACGCCGGACCACGGGGGACCCGGCCTACTGCAAACGGATGCTGTGGGGCTTCACGCTCAAGTGTGCGGCTGCGGCCACGCATCACCACGGCTGTGGAGACAGCCGCACGGCAACGCTGACAAATCGCAACGCAGGCGCGGTGATCTTTGGGGATATCCGCATCCCTGAATAACTGCAGCAGAAGCGATGACTTGCGTCGCAGCGGCCGGGGCGGCTTACCCCGCCCATCCGCTCACTTCATCGCCGCCAGGAACGCCATGAAGACCGCCGGCAACGCCGAGGTCACGCGCACCGGCACGCCCGTCACCGGGTGGACGAAACCGAGCGTCTTCGCGTGCAAAGCCAGGCGCTTCTCGCGCCAGGCCGGGTGGCGCGCGCGCTCGACCTCGTAGCGCACGTCGCCCAGCACCGGATGGCCCGCCTCGGCAAAGTGCACGCGGATCTGGTTGCGCCGCCCCGTCTCCAAGTGCACGCGCACGAACGTCGCGCCCTTGAGGCGCTGGACGACCTCGTAGTGCGTCACCGCCAGCTTGCCTTCGCCCGGCCGCGTGGTCGAGAACTGGTCCAGATCTTCATCGGTTGCCAGGTAGCTGCGAAATGTGCCGCGGTCCTCGCGCAGGGTGCCGGCCACGATGGCGGCGTACTCGCGCTCCGGCTTGCGGTCGGCGAACTGCGCCTTCAACGCTTGGGCGATGGCGTCCGTGCGCGCGAAGACCAGCACGCCGGACGTGTCGCGGTCCAGGCGGTGCACGATGCAGGCGCGCTGCGTGATGCGCGGCCCTTTGCTGAAATGGCGCGCGACTTCATGGACCAGCGTGTTCTGCTCGCCGCGCTCCGTGGGGACGGTCAGGATGCCGGCGACCTTCTCGACGACGATGAGGTGCTTGTCCTCGTAGGCGATGCGAAAGGCGCGGCTGGTGCGCGTGCGTGGGATCTCTTTGTACCGACGTTCGATTTCCCAGGCGACTTCGACGACGGTGCCGCGGGCCACCGGCGCGCCGGCCTCGTCGCAGGGCTGGCCGCCGACCTTGACGCAGCCATGGTCGAACATGCCGCGCACGATGGCGCGCGAGGCGCCGGTCATGCCCTGCACGACCAGATCGACGCGCGCGACGTCGCTTTCCAGCACGAGCCGTTGCTGAGCCTTGGCCATCTTCCCTTCACGGCCCTTGGCGGACCGGTAACCGCTGCGGAGCCTGCGCTGGCGGCGGGCACATGTCCAGGGTTTGCGGCTTCGGCTCGGGCGGGCGCGGCGGCGGCGGCGCCGGGCTGGGGCACACCTTGGGGCAATGGCCATCCGCGCCAGCCGCGCAGGGGCAGCTGCTGGTGCCCTTGCCCGGCAGGCGCAGGCGCGGCACGGCGGGCTCAGCGCCCGGCGCACCGTCAGCGCACGCAGCGCACATGGTAGCCGTTGTCGATGGAGAAGCTGCCGCTGTAGCCATGGTCGAAGTCGACGTACCAGGCGAATTGGCTCGAATTGTTGCGCAGGCTGGCGGACCAGTACCCGGCCGGCGGCGTGCCGGGAAAGGCCACGCCGTCGCTGCTGGGCGCGAGCGCCTGGCGGTTGACCAGGGAGAGGAGCTCGACGACGTCCGGCAGCCGCCAGCCGCCGCCATCCAGTTGCAATTTCGCGCAGTACGCCGTGGCGGCGGACCAGGCGCGCACGCCGCTCGCGCTGCCGTCGCGCTGCCACGTGCGCCCGCTGGCGAGGTCGTGGACGGTGCCGCTGGCGGCATGCGGCTGGAAGCGCGCCGACGCCGAAAGCTGAGGTTCCGCGCCGACATTGCGTACGCAGCGCGCGCGGTTCTTGTAGCCGACGCCGACGCTGTAGCTGATGCCCGGCCCGAAGAACACGAGCCAGCCATCGCCGGGGGAGCCTTGCAGCGTGCCCGCGCTCCAGAACCACTCCGCCGGTGTGCCGGCAAAGGCGCCTGCGACGGCGTGATCGCCCTTGCCGTAATCGATCAGCGTTTGTTGCTCGGCTTCGGTGGGCAAGCGCCAGTCGCTGACACCGGCGAGGTTCAGGCCGTTGCAGTAGGCCTTGGCCCCGTTCCAGTCGAGCGGCGTCGGCGAGAAGCCTTGCTGCCAGGTCAGCTGCGTCTGCGTGTCGCGCACGGTGCCATCGCCGGCAGCGATCAGCAGCGCGCCGGGGCTCAAGGGCCGCAGACCCCACACCGGAAAGTCGGGCGCGCACACGGTCTTGCCGTCGACGTCGATGGCGAGGTAGCCGTCCAGGCACGCGCCGCCGCCCGGCTTGCAGCCCGCGCCATCGCCGGGCGCGGCACAAACGGTGGGCGCCGCATCTGCCTTGGCAGCTGCAGAATCTACGTTCGTTTCAGCAGAATCGGACGCCTTGGCGCCATCCTGGCCCGCCGCGTCGCCGGCTGGCGTGGATGGGTGCGCATCGAGGCTCTGCACCGTCCCCAGCGCTGGCTCGCGGACGCTGCCCCACTGCGCCTGCGACGTGCACGCCGCCACGGCGATCGCCGCCGCCAGCCAACGCGCCGCCTGTCGTGTCCACCGGGCGAGATCCACGCCACCGTCCTGCGCGACCGGCGTGATGCGGCCGCAGCGGTCCAGCGTTGCATTGCCTGTGCCAGATCGGCCGGATCCGCAGCCGTGCGCGCTCCACGACCCGGCGACGGTGGTTCCACACCGTGCGGAGCAGGCGATCCTGCGCGCTGCGGCGCAGTGCAAGGGGCCGCGGGCGGGCGATCTGCGCGATCTGGCGCAGCGCCACCGGCTACTGGAAGTAGGCGGCGTGCAGCGACGGCATCGTGAACGGCAGGATGAAGATCGTCAGCGCGGAAACGCCAAAACAGCCGAGCGCCCACCAAGCGACCGCCGCGCCGCTGATGTGCAAAAAACGCCGCACATGCAGGAAGGTGGCGTAGCACAGCAGCGTGATGAGTGACCACGTCTCGATGACGTCCCAGCCCCAGTAGCGGCCCCAGGACTGGTTGGCCCAGATCGCGCCGGCGACGATGGTGGTCGCCCAGAAGACGAAGCCGAAGCCGACAAAGCGCACGACGTAGGCTTCGAGCGCGTCGACGGGCGGGGCGCGGTCGAGCCATTTGCCGTGGTGGCCGCGCAGCTTGCGCAACAGGACGACGGACGCGGCGACGCTGAGCAGGTAGGCACCGACGGCGAGCTTGTTGAAAAAGACGTGAAAGACCAGCCAGATCGAGCGCAGCGTCGGCGGCAGATCCTTCACGGCCGGGTTGGCGAACAGGCCCAGCGCAATCATGAGGAAGCTCAGCGGCAAGGCGACCAGGGCGATCGCGGACCAGCCCGGACGGCGCCACAGGAAGACCGCGAGCATGACGACGGCGATCCAGGCGTTGGACGACATCACCTCGTATTTCAACATGTACGGACCGTGGCCGGACGCCTGCCAGCGCAGCAGCAAGGCGGCGGTGTGCGGCACGAGGCCGAGCCAGGTGAGCCACAGGCCGTAGCGCAGTCGTTCCGGCTTGTCGAAGACGACCGCGTGGGCAAAGCCGACCGTCGCGAGGATGTAGAGGCCGACGGCGGTCCAGTGCAGGGCGTATTCCGTTGCCAATGGGCTCATTTGTGGGGCTCCTCCGCCGGCAATGGGCGGGCGACTGGCTTGGCCATGAACTCGATGCGGCGCACGACCCACGCGTCGTGGTCGCGGCCGAGGTGGTAGCGCATGTCGTACTGGTCTTCCGCAGCGGGCCCGGTGGGGACGCCCGTGCCGATGCGGCGCTCGACGTAGCGCCAGCGTTCTGCCGTGCGCACCAGGACTTCGCCGTCCTTGCGCTCGACGCCGCGCACGTCCAGGGCCAGCAGGTGGCTGTCCAGCGTCACGCCGCCGTCGGCCTTGGCGCCGATGAGTCCCGAGATCTTCCCGGCTTCTTCCGCGCTGGCGATGGATTCTACAAGCTTGGGCTGCTTGGTGCGGAACGCTTCGATGACGCGGCGGTTGTATTCGCGCACCAGGTCGGCGGCACGCGCGTCGGTCAACGTCGTGCGGCTCCACCAGAGGGCGGCGATGCTGGCGCACAGGACGATCGCGGCGAGCAGGACCAGGAGCGTGCGCTTCATGCCGGGCCTCCGTCCGCGCGGTCCTCGCCGCCCTCGGCACGCACGATGGCTTGAAAACGGTCGCGGTACAACGGCGCAAAGCGCAGCGGCCGCAGCGCCACCGTCACGCGCTGCACCCCGCCCAGGTCCTGCACGCGCACCATCTGCTCGACCGGCGCGACGCCGAAGATCAGCAGCGCGCCCAGCACGCCGCAGCCCAGCCCCAGCCACGCCACCCACAGCGCGTCGTCGCGGCGGGCGCGCATGCGCACCCACGGGCGAATGTCGCGCACGACCACGCGGCGCCCCTCCCCCAGCTTGACGCCCTGTCCGCGCGCCAGCTTGCCTTCGTAGCGCAGCCCGCCGTCGACCAGCACCCGCGCCTCGACCTGCGTCGCCAGCTTGCCGTCCTTTGGCACGTTCGCTTGCAAATGCAGCTCGATCCCCTGCAGCGTCCCGTTCCACTCCGCCTGATCCGGCCCAGCAGGCTTGAGCATCAGCGCCGTCGGCTCCTGCACCTCCGCGCCGCCGACCTCCGCCAGCAGCGCCGGACCGCCATCGAGCGTCAGGTACAGCGTCGTGTCGCCCATCTCCAGCGGCGCGTTCACCGCCAGCTCCGTGCGCCGCGCGCCGCCCAGCAGCAGCGTGGCCGTCAGCGTCTGGATGTCGCCGGAAGGATAGCGCTTGTCGTGCAGCGCCTCGAACTGCAGGGATTCCTTGAGGCGCAGCGGCTGCGACAGCGGCCCGCCCCACTCGCGCCCCCACGCCGCCTTTTGCGCCGTCAGCGTCTCGCCTTGCACGAGATCGACCGCGCCGTCGCGGCCCAGCAGCATCCGCCCGAGCCCGCCCAGGATGCACAGCACCAGCCCGAGGTGCAGCAGCGGGGAGCCCATGTGGCCCAACCACCCGGTCCGCTTGAGGATCGTCTGCGCGCCCGGCCGCACCTTGCGCTCGAACTCCACGTGCAGCGGCGCGCGCAGCAGCGAGGCCTCGGTCAGCGGCCGCTTCCAGGTCGCCAGCAGCACGCGCCACTGCTCTTGCAGCACGATCCCCAGCGAGATCAAGGCGATGCCAAGCAGGCCCAGGAACCACGGCGCCTGCGCGACGTGGTCCAGGCCGGTCGCCTGCGCCAGCGCGGCCAGCGTCGGCCACTCGTGGACAAAACGCGTGTGCTCCAGGTCGCTCGCGTCGGGCGTCTGCGGCAGCAGCGTCATCAGGACGCAAGCCA
>CAIXAA010000284.1 GCA_903917305.1 uncultured Myxococcales bacterium
CGTCGGCCGCGCGTTGCCCTTGCCGAACGGCTCCAGCAGGTCGATGCGCTCCAGCACGTCAAAGCTCAGCTCGGTGATGGGCAGCTCCAGGTCGATGAGCACGTCGCGGTGGCGCGCTTCGGGCGGCAGCACGCCAGCGACGTGGCGCACCAGGCGCTCGCGAAACGCCTGCACGTTCGCTTCCTTGAGCGTCACGCCGGCCGCGAACGCGTGGCCGCCGAAGCGCTCCGCCAGGCCATCGCCGCAGCACGCGCGCAGCCCTTCAGTCAGATCGTAGCCGGCAATCGACCGGCCCGAGCCGCGCGCCAGCCCATCCTCGTCGATCCCAAAGACAAAAGCCGGTACCGCGAACTCGTCCTTCAAGCGCGACGCCACGATGCCGACCACGCCGGGATGCCAGTCCTTGCCGGCGACAACGACCGCATGTTCGCGACCTTCCTGAGTTTTCGCCTGCTCCACCGCCGCGCGCACCACATCGCCCTGGATCGTGCGGCGGCGGTTGTTCTCGGTCTCGATGCGCACCGCCAGCTCCTGCGCCTCCGCCGGATCCGCCGTCGTCAGCAGCTGGAACGCCGTGCGCGCGTCGGCCACGCGCCCCGCGGCGTTGATGCGCGGACCCAGATGAAAACCCACGCGATCCGCGCCGACGCCCTGCTGCGGCCCCGCCTGCGCCGCCAGCGCCTGGATGCCCGCGCGCTTGGAATGCCCCAGGTGCCGCAGCCCGTGCCACGCCAGCGTGCGGTTCACGCCGCGCAGCGGCACGACGTCGGCGATGGTACCCAGCGCGGCGAACTCCAGCAGATCCTTGAGGTCGATCGCCTGGCCGGCGGGCCCGAGCGCGCGCCGCAGCGCCATCGCCAGCACCAGCGCCACGCCGACCGCGCACAGGTGCTTGTCCGGGTAGTGGCAGTCCGGCCGCTGCGGGTTCAAAAGCGCAGTCGCATCGGGCAGTTCCGGCCCAAGCGTGTGGTGATCGCAGACGATGAACTGCAGGCCGCGCGCCCGCAGCATGGCGATCTCGGCCACGGCCGTCGTGCCGCAATCGACGGCGATGAACAGCTCCACACCGGCGTCGGCCAGCTCGGAAAGCCGCTGCATGTGCAGGCCATAGCCGTCGCGGATGCGGTCCGGCAGGAACACCTGCGCCGGATGCCCCAACCGCGCGAACAGGCCGTGCAGCAGCGCCGCCGCACTCACGCCGTCGACGTCGTAGTCACCGTAGATGCAGATCTTCGTGCCGCGCTGGATCGCCTCGACGATGCAAGCCGCCGCCTTCTCCGCGTCGGCCATCAGGTGCGGATCCGGCAGGCTGCGCAGCGGCGGCGTCAGGAACGCCAGCGCCTCGGCCGCCGTCGTCACGCCGCGGCCCACCAGCAGGCGCGCCACGAGCGGATCGAGTTTTGCGTGTTGGATCAGGTGCGCAACGCTCGCCTCGGCCGGCTGCAGCAGCAGCCATCGGACCAGCGGCGTGGCGGGTTCGGTCATCAAGCTGCGGTGGCGGCCGATCCGGTGGAGGCCAGCGCCTTGCGCGCCTCGAAGCGGTGGTGCAGCGCGAGGAAGATCGGGCTGGCCACGAAGATCGAGGAGAACGTGCCGACGATGACGCCGATGCACATCGCGAACGCGAAGTCGCGGATGAGGCCGCCGCCAAAGAGGAAGATGGCGATCGACGTCAGGAACGTGGTCAGCGAGGTGTTGACCGTGCGGCTCATCGTCGTGTTGACGGCGGCGTTGATCAGCAGCTCCAGCTTGGAATCCGGATGCTTTTCCTGCATCTCGCGGATCCGGTCAAAGACCACGATGGTGTCCGTCACCGAGTAGCCGGCGACCGTCAGCACCGCGGCGATGATCGGCATCGAGAACTTCACCTGCGCGACCGAGAACGCGCCGATGACCAGGATCACGTCGTGGACCGTCGCGATAAGTGCGCCCGGCGCATAGCGAACATCGAAGCGCAGGATGATGTAGAGCACGATGCCGACGATCGCGTAGAGGATCGCCACGAGGCCCTGGCTCATCATGTCGCCTGCCACGGAAGGCGAGACGGCCGTTGAGCTTTCCACGCCGATGAACGCCTGGCCGTACTTCTCCTTGATGCCGTTCTCCAGCTTGGACTTGAACTCCTCGACCACGACGGCAAAGCGCAGGTCCGACTTGTCCTTCATCTCCTCGGCCTTCTGCGCGCGCAGCTTGGTCTCTTCCGCCGTCAGCGCCGCCGCGTTCTTGCCACTCTCCTGCTGCGACATCTGCAACTGGCGGAACAGGTTCACGTCCAGCTGCACTTCCAGATCGCTCGACGGCTTGACCTTCGGGAAGCCGGCGTCGCCGAACACCTTGGTCAGGCTGTCGTAGGTGTCGAGCACCTTGGCGGGCTCTTGCAGCGTGACGAAGACGCGGTCCTCGCCTTCGGTGGCCCAGTCGATCTCCGCCTTGGGGAACTTGGCGGCAATCTGCTTGGTGATCACGTCCTTCTTGGCCTTGGTCACGCCCGACGTCAGCTCGGTGATGATGACGAAGTGCTTCTTGTCCGCGCTGCCGCCGGAGCCCGTGTCGAAGTCCTGGACTTCGACCTGGCCAATGTCCTTCTGATCCGGAGCCTTGGACAGGATGCCCTGCACCGTCTCGTGCAAGCCGACGCGGTCCAGCTTGGCGTCCTGCTTGAACGCGGCGATCAGCTTGGTGCCGCCCTTGAAGTCGATGCCCTTGTTGAAGCCCAGGGTCGACAGCGCGATGAGCGAGCCGAGGATGCCCACGCCGGTCAGGGCGTAGTACAGGTGGCGCCGACCGACGAAGTCGAAGTTGGCATCCGGATCAAACAGGTGGAATTGACGCATCTTTCACTCCGAACGGCGAAGAAAGGATCGTTAGACCGAAAGCTCTTTCAAGTGGCCGTGGTCGAGGAGGTAGTCGTAGACGAGGCGCGTGGCGACGATGGACGTGAACATCGAGGTGCCGATGCCGATGAGCAGCGTCACCGCAAAGCCGTAGATGGCGCCCGTGGAGTAGATCATCAGCACCGCACCGGCCATCGCGGCGGTGATGTGCGAGTCGAAGATCGTCCAGAATGCGCGGCCATAGCCGAGATCCAAGGCGTTGCGCACCGAGCGGCCCAGGCGCAGCTCTTCCCGCACACGCTCGAAGATCAGGATGTTCGCGTCGACCGCCATCGCCGTCGTCAGCGTCAAGCCCGCCATGCCCGGCAAGGTCAGCGACGCGTTGAACGCGACCAGGCAGCCGAGCTGGAGCAGAAGGTTGAGGACCAGCGCGACGTTGGCGATCATGCCGCCCTGGCGGTAGTAGACCACCATGAAGATCACGACGAGCAGCACGCCGACGATCATCGACGTCAGACCCGAGCGGACCGCGTCCTTGCCGAGCGACGGACCCACTTCGATGTCGTGGACCTTGATGACCGGGGCTTTGTACGCGCCGTTGTTCAGGACGGTCACGAGGCTGCGCGCCTCTTCCATCATGTGCTTGGGCGAGGTGCCGCGACCCAGCGTGATCTGCGCGCGACCGCCGCCGATGCGCTCGCGAATCTGCGGCGCGCTGGTGACGTCGTCGTCGAGCATGATGGCCATCAGGTTGCCGACGTTCTTCTCGGTCAAGTCCGCGAAGATCTTGCCACCGCGGCTGTCGAACTCGAGGTTGACGACGGGCTCGCCGCGCTCCCCGTAGCCGATCGCCGAGCGCGTCAGGTTGTCGCCGGTCAGCTCCGTGCGCGCCGTCAGGTTGTAGGTGCGCCAGAACTTCTCCTTGAGTTCGCCGGACATCAAGTCCTTCTGCTCGATGAACTCGTAGCCGATCAGCACGTCGTCCGGCACGTTGAAGGCCTTCACGGCGCGCATCAGCTCGCTCTTCTTCTCGCTGCGCAGGTAGGCGGCGCGGCTGTCGGGCACCAGGGCCAGCGACTTGGCGTCCTTGTTGTCCATCTTGAACTTCTCGAGTTCCGCGCCCTTGCCGTCGAAGATCTTCGCGTCCTGGCGCACCATGCGGAACGTCAGCTGCGCCGCCTGGCCGATGCGCTCGCGCACCATGCGCATCTGGCGCTCCGAGAGGCCCGGCAGCTGCAGGTCGATGTCGGCATCGCCGGACTGGCGCACGTCCGGCTCCACGAGGCCGAACGCGTCCACGCGCTTGCGGATCACCGAGAGCGTCTGCTCCACGATGTCCTTCTTGAGCAAGTTCACGTGCTTGTCCGGCATGAACAGCGAGACCTGCGTGTCGCTGCCGCTGCGCAGCTCAAAGCGGTTGTCCAGCGTCGCGATGAGATCGGTGCTCAGCAGCTTCTTGTCGGCGCCGTCCTTGAACACGACCTGCAGCGCGTTGAACGCGGTGCGCGTGATCGTGAAGCGATCCGAGATCGTCTTCTTCTCGGCCTCCGCCATCGTCGCCCAATCCTTGCCCTTTTGCTTGGCATAGGCGTCGGACAGGCGGTCGGTCAGGCCGTCGCCCAGCTTGCGCGTGTTGTCGCTGATGGCCTTCTTGTAGTCGACCGTGTAGCGCAACTCCAGGCCGCCCTTGAGGTCCAGGCCGTAGCTGAGCTGCTTGTCGAAGAAGTTCAGGTAGGCATCGGGCAGCCCCGACACGAAGGTCGGCAGCAGCTGCAGGATCGCGAGCACCGCGAGGCCGATGGTGAACCAGGCTTTCCAATTCCGCTTCTTGTCCATGTCCGTTGCCTTTTCGCGAATCGGCCGCTGTCGCGGGACCCGCTGGGGATGGCCTGGCGTTTCGCCAGGCGACGGCTGCGCCTAGCGCTGGGTGAGGCTGGCGACCGCCTCGGCTGCATTGGACTCGAGACCCGCGATCTGGGCCTTGAGCATGCGGATGTTGACGCGATCCGCGACTTCGAGCTTGACGTCGTTGCCCTCGATCGCCGTGATCTTGCCGTACAAGCCGCTCGCCGTGACGACGCGCTGACCGACGGCCAGGCTGTCGAGGAAGGACTTGTGCGTGCTCGCCCGCTTCTGCTGCGGGCGCAGCACGAGCAGGTAGAACATCAGGAAGATGCCGCCGAAGATGACGAGCTGGATCCAGCCGCCGCCCTGGCTGGCACCGCCGCCCGACGGGGCCGAGCCGCCGCCGCCGGAGGGAGCCGCAGCATCCGCCTGGGCCAACAGGCCTGCGACGCGCAAGACACCGCTGCCGATCAGCGTGGGAAATAGAGTCATTCTGCCCTCGATGCGGTCCCCGCGCGCGGCAAGCCGAACACGTTGACATAGCGCTGCAATTTCGCAGCATTGTCCGGAGGCCCAGGAATCATCCCGGGCCCAAGGCCGGGCGGGTATAGCAAAGGGAGGTGGGGCGGTCAATTGGATCGGCGACGGCCACGGCGCGCAACCCGCGATCGCGTCGACACCTCGCGCAGCTCAGCCCGCCCGCCGACGCAGTCCTCGGCCCGCGGCAGCTCCGCCGGCAGCACCAGCCACACCCACCCGTCGCCGCGCGCCAGCGCCTGCACCGGCCGCCGCTCGCCGCTGCGCAGCACGAGTTCACCTTCGAACTCCAGCAGATTCCGCCCAGCCAGCGCCGCGATCGGCAGCGCCGTGCGCACGCCGTCCGCCTCCCAAGCCACTGCCGCGACAAAGCAAGCCGCGCCAGACTCATCCGGGAACTCGACCCAGGCATCGCCTTCGCTGGCGCTCACGGCAGCGCCACCACGCGCGCACCCGGCAGCGCCTCGGCCACCGCGTCCTGCGCCGCCTTGGGCTGGCCGAGCAGCCGCGCGTTCTCGCGCACGTGCTCCACGGACGCCATGCCGCACAGCGCCGTCGTCACGCCCGGCGCCGAGCGCGCGAATTGCAGCGCCGCCAGCGGCTGCGAAGGCTGCAGCGTCTGCGCCGCGGCCGCCGCCATGCGGGCCAGCTTGCCCTGCAAAAGCGCGGCACTGGTCATCACGGTCAGGCCCAGCTCCGCCGCCGCCTCGAGCACGCTGCGCGGCTGGCCGCCCACCCACTGGTTGCGCAGCGTCAGCGCCTCGGGCATCGCCAGGTTCAGCGGCAGTTGCACGGCGCGCAGGTGGTGCTGCGGCCCGGCGACGTCGGTGGCGAGGCGGCAGAGCTGCGCCAGCTCCAGGTGGTCGCGCTCGTGCGGCAACGCGCGCAGGCCCGACCAGGTCGCCACGCCGTACGCCGCGATCTCGCCGGCCGCCACGGCGTCTTCCAGCGCAGCAAACGCCGCGCGCACGCGCTTCTCGAACTGGGCGCGATCCAGCGTCTGCAGCTGCGTTTCCGGATTGTGCAGGTAGTACAGGTCGATCGCTTGCAGGCCCAGGTTGGCGCGGCTCTGCTGCACCATCGCGCGCAGGAAGGCGGGCGCCATGCAGTGGCAGCCGGCGACCAGCTCGTCGTCGCTGCACAAGCCGCGGCCGATGGTGGCGGCGTGGATGGCGGCGCCGGGCGCGCGGCCGTCGGTCGGCACGAAGCCGGCCTTGGAGGCGACGAAGACTTCGCTGCGCTGCACGCTGCCGGCGGCGAAACGCTCGCGCAGGACCGCGCCGATCACGCGTTCGGAGCGACCGCAGCGGTAGTTCGACGCGGTGTCGAGGACGTTGATTCCTAGCCGCAAAGCTTCGGCGATCGCGGCGGCATAGGCGGCGTCGGTGGCAGCGTCGGCGGCGCCCAGGTAGGTGCCCAGGCCCAGGCTCGACAGCGACAGGTCGCCGGCGCGGCTGTACGCGTCCGCGGCCGTGGCGTGCTGCGCGGCATAGCGGCGCGTGCCCGCAGGCGTAGCTGTCACGGCGAAGTCGGGGTCCGTAGGCATCGCTGGGCTCGGCAACCGGGGACGCGTCTCGGCTCGGAGAGTATAGAAAGCGCCCGCGGCACCCTGCCAGCCGGGCGTGCGGATCAGGCCTGGGATCGCGCGCCTGCAGCCGATCGCAGCGCCGCGACGGCCGCACCGCGGTTGGCTTGCCCGAACACGGCGGAGCCGGCGACGAACCAGTCCACGCCGGCCGCGCGCGCCTCGCCGATGGTCGTAGCGTTGATGCCGCCGTCGATCTCGATGCGCAAGGCGGGGTTGTGCTCGCGGCGCCAGGCGTCGATCGCGCGCACCTTGTCGAGCGTGGAGCGGATGAACGACTGCCCGCCAAAGCCCGGGTTCACGCTCATGACGCACACGAAGTCGACATCGCCCAGGATCGGCTCGATCGCCGAAAACGCCGTGTGCGGATTCAGCGCCACGCCCGGCGAGACGTCCAGCGTGCGGATGCGCTGGATCGTGCGGTGCAGGTGCGGGCAGGCCTCGATGTGCACGCTCAGCCAGCGCGCGCCGGCCTTGGCGAAGTCGGCCAGCAGGTGATCCGGGGCCTCGACCATGAGGTGGCAGTCGAGCTGCAGCGGCGTCGCGCGGTGCAGGCAGTCGACCAGCACCGGCCCCAGCGTCAGGTTCGGCACGAAGCGGCCGTCCATCACGTCGACGTGCAGGAAGTCGGCGCCGGCGGCCTGCACGGACGCGGCTTCGTCGGCCAGGCGGGCAAAGTCAGCGCTGAGGATCGAGGGCGCGATGGCGACAGGGTGCATGTGGACTCACGATCCTCACGGATTGTTGGATTTTCCCGGGGTCGCGGCCATGAAGGTCTTCCACGGCAGGCCACCGTCGGTCGCGCGCGCCCAGCTGCCGCCCGCGGGCGCGGACTTGCTGACGAACGACGTCGTGTCGAGCTTCTTGCCGGACGGATCGAACAGCGACGCCGAACCAGGAATGCTGATGCCTTTGTTGATGTTGGGCGTGCCGATGCCGCTGTGGTTGAACCACACGACCAGGTAGCCCTTGGCGGCGATCTTGGTGCCGGGCGGCAGCTGGCCGGCGAGGTCGAACGTCGTCTTGTCGACGGTGACGTAGCCCTTCAAGTCGATCTCGGCGTCGGTGCCGTTGTACAGCTCCATCCAGTCGGAGCTGGTCGGGTTCCAGTCCCCGATCGGCGCGCCCTTGGCCCCAATTTCGTTGAGCACGAGCGCCCCCGGCTGAGGCGCGATCGTATCCGCGGCCACATCCACCGGGTTCGCGCTGTCGGTCGCCGTCGCGTCGGCTGCGGCGGGCACGTCGGTCTGGCCGAGATCGCCGCC
>CAIXAA010000285.1 GCA_903917305.1 uncultured Myxococcales bacterium
AGCCGCCGCAGCGTTGCCGTGCCGTTCTACGCCACGCTTCCCAACCCGTCAACCGGGCACCATTCCCCCGATCCCGCGGCCGGGAAGGCCCAGTTTGCGCGGCAGGGTTGGCGGCGGATTCTGCTGGAAACGCCGCTCGCGCGACCTCGACGGCAACAATGCGGAGCAGGTCGCCCCTGCGACCCCTCAGTAGTTGCTGAGCTTGTAGCCGCCGCGATCCACGGCGTCGGCAGCGATCACCTTGCGCAGTTTCAGCAGGTTGCCCGGCACTGGCGTCGAGAGCTTCGCGGCCTTCGCCAGCCAGCCCGCCAGCTCCTCGCCTTCGTAGCACGCCTGCAGGATCCGGTTCACGCTCGCGATGGCGCGATCGAGCGCCTCCGCCGCCGCCACCGTGCACACCGCCGTCGTCACCGCCTCGCCCGCTTCGCCGGACGCCGCGATGCGCTGCCTGGTGCGCGCGATGCCCGAGTCGATCGCGTAGGCGTCCATCAGCAGGTTCGACAGCGCCACCAGCAGCTCCTGCTCGCTGTCCAGCGCCACGCCGAACTTGCCCGTCGCCGCCTGCATCGCAATCAGCGTCAGCCACTTGAGCCGCTGCAGCGCCCATTCCGCCCGCGGCAGCCCGCCTTGCGCCGGAGCCGCCGGCAGATCGCCCGCCAGCAGCTTCTGCAGCCCACCGATGGCACCGTAGAGATCGAGCCGCTTCTGCATGGCGCGCTTGAGGAGCGTGCCCGGAATCAGCAAGCGATTGATCTCATTGGTGCCTTCGAAGATGCGGTTCACGCGGCCGTCGCGCACGAACTTCTCGATGTTGTAGTCCTCCACGAACCCGTAACCGCCGTGCCACTGCAGGCAGCGATCCAGGATGCGGTCCAGCGCTTCGGAGCAGTAGACCTTTGCCGCGGACGCCTCGATCGCGTACTCCTCGATGGCCGCCATCTGCTTGTCGACATACGCCGGATCGTCGTGATCGAGGCTGCCGAGCCGCACGTCGATGTTGCCCGCGATGCGGTAGACCAGCGATTCGCTCAGGTAGATCTGGATGATCGAGTCGGCCAGCATGTCGCGCGTCGCGCCGAAGTCGAGCACCCGCGTGCCGAACTGCTTGCGATCCGCGGCGTACTGCATGCCCTCCGCCAGCGCGCGCTTGGCCAGAGCCTGCACGCCGACGCCCAGCTTGTAGCGGCCGAGATTCAGCGTGTTGAACGCGATCTTGTGGCCCTTGCCGATCTCGCCGAGCACGTTCTCGACCGGCACCGCCGCGTTCTCGAAGATGAGCGCGCAGGTCGAGGAGCCGCGCAGGCCCAACTTGTGCTCCTCATTGCCGATCGTGAATCCGGGCGTGTCGCGATCGACGATGAACGCCGTGAACTTGTCGCCGTCGACTTTCGCAAACACGATGCCGACATCCATCCACGCCGCGTTCGTGATCCACTGCTTGGTGCCGTTGAGGATGTAGTGCGTGCCCGCTTCATTGAGCTTGGCGACCGTGCGCGCCGCGAGCGCGTCCGAGCCCGATCCCGGCTCCGACAGGGCATAGCAGCTGACCAGCTTGCCTTCGCCGATCTTCGGCACGTACTTCTTCTTCTGCGCCGGGCTGCCGAAGTACAGGATCGGCGCCAGACCGATGCCGGAGTGCGCGCCATACGTCACGCAGAAGTCCGGGCTCTGTCCCAGCTTGTCCGTCACCACCAGCGACGTGACCTTGTCGGCGCCAAGACCGCCATACTCTTCGGGCACTTCGACCAGCGCAAAGCCGAGGTCGCATGCCTTGCGCAGCACTTTGATCATCGACTTCGCAGCTTTGCCTTCCTTCGATTCGAGGTGGCGCTCCTGCGTGTACACTTCCTTTTCCATGAAGCGCTGCGCTTCCTTGGCCATGGAGCGCTGGTCCTCGTTGAGGTCCTCGACCGTGAAGATGCGGTCCGTTCCTGCCGGGGAAATGAGAAAGCTGCCGCCCGCCGGTGCAGGAGCGTTGATGCCGGTGTCTGCCATGTCGTCCTCCGAGAACTGCGTAGGGGGAGTGTGCACTTCGTGCGGGAAGCGCGAGCGCCGGCATGGTAGATCCCACTCCGGAGGCAGCGCAACCGTACGCGCCGCGATGGCCGATTTCGGGGGCTGGAGAACATGAAGATGGGCCTTGCGTTCACGACCCGCCGCCCGATGGTATTCACCCTGAGTCTCTGCGTACTTGCCGCCTGTGCATCGCGGCCGGCGCAGACGACGCACGATGCGCTCACGCCGACGGCGGCGTCCGCTGGTGCCGCGCCCAAGCCGGAGCAGTCTGCCGCGGGCGCGCCCTGGCTGCCGGATGCTCCGAATCTTGCCGAGCATTTCGCGGTCGCCACGGCGCACGCGCTCTCGACCGGTGCGGCGCAGGCGGCGCTGCAGGCGGGCGGATCGGCGGTCGATGCGCTGGTGGCGGCCAGCTTCATGCTCACGGTCGTCCAGCCGCAATCGACCGGCATCGGCGGCGGCGGCTTTGCCGTCATCCGGCCCGGCGATGGCAAGGACGCGCGCGCATTCGACTTTCGCGAGGAAGCTCCTGCCGCGACCAAGCTGTCCGACTACCTGGACGCGCAAGGCAAGGCCATCGCCGTGCGCAGTCGCAACCACGGTCTCGCAGTCGCCGTGCCGGGTTATGTCGCGGGCTTGTGGCTCCTGCACCAGCGCTACGGCAAGATTGCCTGGCGCTCC
>CAIXAA010000286.1 GCA_903917305.1 uncultured Myxococcales bacterium
CTGACCCTGGTCGCGCTGCTCAACACCGCCGTGGCGCACCACCTGCTGGGCGGCCAGGCAAGCCTGGAGCCGCTGACCCCCGCGGAGTTGCAGCGTTTCGTCGCGATGGCCTTTGTCGGCACGGGGCCGCAGCGCCATGTCCGCGCGGAGTTGCAGCACGCCTTGCAGGCTTCGCTCTGGGCGCGGCCGGATCTGGGCGACGAAGAGGTGGCGGCGCTGTCCGACTACGTCACCGCGGCGATGCAGCAGCTTTCCGAGGAGCTGGGCGGCCTTGACCCCAGCGCGCCGATCGACCCGCGCTGGGTGGGCGTCAGCCTGCGCGTGAAGGCCTAGAGCCGGCGCGTCCGCTTCGGCGCGCTCGGCGACCAGACAACGCTGCCGAGCACCCGATCAGAAACGGGTTTCTGATTGGTGCTCTAGGAACTCGACAGAACGCCAAGGCGCGGCATGCTGGGCGCATGGATGCCGACATCCGCGCCTTTCTCAGTCACCTCAAGCACGAACGGAACCTGTCCGAGCATTCGTTGCGCGCGTACACCATCGATCTCGGGCACTTCTTCGATTTCGCCGTGGCCGCGGGCTCCTCCCCGACGCGCGCCGATCGTGACCTGCTGCGCGAGTACGTCGCCGATCTGCACGGCCAGTTGGCGGCCAGCTCGGTGGCGCGGCGCATGTCGGCGATCCGCAGCTTCTACAAGCACATGCAGCGCATCGGCAAGCTCCAACACAGCCCGGCCGACGGGCTGCGCGGGCCGCGCCAGGACAAGAAGCTGCCCAAGATGCTCAGCGTCGACGAGATGATCGCGCTGCTGTCCGGGCCGCAAGACGGCGATCCGCTTCTGCAATTGCGCGATCTGGCGATCCTGGAGCTGATCTACGGCGCGGGCCTGCGCGTCAGCGAGTGCACCAGCCTGGACGTGCCGCACGTGCGCCGCGACGAGCGGCTGGTGCGGGTCAAGGGCAAGGGTCGCAAAACGCGCATCGTGCCGTTTGGCACCAAAGCCCTGGAAGCGCTGGGAAATTACCTGCCGGCGCGCGCGGAGCTGCTGCGCCGTGCGGGGCCCGAAGACCGCGCCGACGCCGAGCACGCGCTGTTCCTCAACTGGCGCGGCGGCCGGCTGACCTCGCGCTCGGTCGGGCGGATGCTGGAAAAGCGCTGCATGGAAGCGGGCTTGCACAAGACGGTCAATCCGCACGCGCTGCGCCACTCGTTCGCCACGCACCTGCTCGACGCCGGCGGCGACATCCGCGAGATCCAGGAGCTGCTCGGCCACGTGCGCCTGTCGACGACGCAGCGCTATGCCCATGCTTCGATTGGGCATTTGCTCAAGACGTATGACAAGGCGCATCCGCGCGCGCAGTTGCATGCGGGTGAGCCGTGAACCTCCCTCCCGTCATTCCCGCGAAAGCGGGAACCCAGGCTACATCGGTTGGTTTCGTAGCCTGGGCCCCCGCTTTCGCGGGGGTGACGGAGGGTGTGAAGCGGCTGACCATGTTGCTCGCCGTGCTCACGCTGACGTGGAGCGCGCCGGCACAGGCGCAGACCAGCTCGAACCTGCGTCTCGGCGCGGAGTTGGGCGCGGGCCTGCTGGACGGCGACGCCTACACGCTGCTGCTGCCATACCTGGAGTGGTCGATCTCGAAGTTCCACACCGGCCTGAATGCGCCTTTGCGTCTGCGGGTTTATGACGGCGGCGCGCCGGCTGCGGGGCCGACGCCGGGCCTGCGCCAGGAGGACTGGAACGGCTGGTCGAACAAGACGCGCATCCTGCGCTTTGCCGAGTGGGGCGAGCCCGGCGAGCCGGTGCACGTGCGCCTGGGCGAGCTGAACGGCGTGACGCTGGGGCATGGGACGATCGTTGGCAGGTATTACAACAACGTCGATATCGACCACTACCACACCGGCCTGAAGATCGACGCCGATGGCGGAGCCGTCGGCGTCAGCGCTTTTGCCAGCGATCTTGTGGGGATGGGCGACAACAACGGTGGCCCGAGCGGCTTTGTCATCGGCCGTGCCTTCGCGCGGCTGTTTCGCGACGAATTGCCGAATCGGGCCATCGAGATCGGCACGACCTGGTTGTGGGGCTTGGGCCGTGGCGGTCTCGACGCCAGCGTGCGCCTGTGGCACGGAAGTCATGTCGATGTCAGCACTTATGCCGACGGCAACGTCACGCAGTACTTCGAAGGCGACAACGGCAAGCTCGGATTCGGCGGTCATTTCGGCCTCTTGACTGCCGTGCCCGACGCCTTCGCCGGCACCGGCGTGCGCTTGCGCCTCGAAGGCCGCATCCTCGGTCCTGGCTACAATCCCGCGCAAATTGGCCCGCTTTACGAGATCGAACGCCAGCAGAGCCGCTGCGACTTCCACATGGCCACGTCCGCGGGCGGCCGCGGTTGCACGCCGTATGGCTTTGTCGGGTCCAACCAGGCCGTGCCGGGCGCGATGGTCGGCCTGGACTTCGAGACGCCCGGCAAAGGCCTGATCAGCGCCCAAGCCGAGTGGGGCAAGGGCGACGGCTACGGCCTGCTCGCCTGGGTCATCCTCCCCGAAATCGAAGGCTTGCAGTTGCGCGCCCACTACGCGCGCCGTCACGCCTATGCCTTTGGCGACCTGTTCGACGACCAGACCACCGCCCTGGCCAGCCTGCGCTACCGCGTCGACGGCCCGATCTACGCCAGCCTGCTCGCCGCGCGCCGCTGGCACCAGACCCAAGGCGAGCCTTGGCCCGCCTTCGCCACCACCCTCGAGCTCGCCGCCACGGTCGGCATGGACTACCGCTTTTGACGCAACTGCCCCGCAAACTTGACGCCGTGCGTCACAAAGCGGTGAATCCTTCCGCGACGCAAGACGTTGCCCTTGATCGACGGGCGGCGATCGCGGATGCTTTGGCACCTCGAAGTCGACACCCAACGCCGCTTCGCTGGTCTTTTGGAGGTTCTTTCATGGGTTTGCGTTCCCTGCGCACTGGCCTCGCCTTGCTGCTGACGGCCCTGGTGCTGCTGCCCGCCTCGAAGGCGTTCGCCGTCGAGCGTGCCGAAGCCTTCCTCTACGTGCTCGAGAACGTCGATCTCGGCGGCATCGTGGTGCCGCTCATCGTGGCGCAAGCCAAGCCAGGTCTTGCGGAATCCGGCGCGTCGTCGCGGCCGATGAAGGCGTTCGAGGCGCTGCGCGCCCGCTCGCCGAAAGCCTACGGCGCGACAAGCCTGCGCATCGACTCGGGAACGCGCGCCACGCTCGTGCTCGACAAGGTCGCCGACGCCGATCAGGTGCTGGCCGAGGTGTTCTGGACGCTGGCGTCGCAGGGCTTCACCGAGATTGGCGCGCCGCCCTACGTCACGGGCAGCGTGACCGCGGAAAAGCTGAGCTACGGCGCGCAGGTGCAGGTGCTGCCGCTGTGGGATCTGCTGCGCTTCCACGAGAGCTCCAACGTCCTGGGCGAGTCGTTCGTGCGCGTCGGCGGCCAGCTGACCGGCGCCGTGGATGCCATGCACCGCCTGCAGCGCGGCGATTTTGCCTTGCGCAAGCTGCTGGCCGACGCGATGTCGGCCCCGGCGATGCGGCCCAAGGTCGTGATTCTTGATGCGATTGCCGATGGCGGTCTGCGCGAGGCGTTCCACTTCAGCGCGGACGACGCGCTGCCGGCGCTGACCGATCCGTCGCTGCAGGTGCGCGGCGCCGCGCTCGACGCGATGATCGCCGCCGGGCTGTCCAAGTCCAAGCCGGCAATCGCCGGTCTGGAGGGCATCATCGAAGGCGACAGCGATGCGGAGCTCAAGCTGCGCGCGGTCAAGGCCCTGTCCAAGGCAGGTGTCGGGAAGTACAACGATTTGCTGGAGAGCGAGAAGCTCAAGACCGGCTCGGCGCGCGAAGCGCTGGAGGCCGTCGAGAAGCTGTCGAAGTCCTCGCAGGTCAAGATCGCGGCGCCGGCGCTGGTCGGCGCGCTGTCGCACTCGGACGGCGCGGTGCGCGACGCGGCGTTCAAGGGCCTGGTGGCCCTCAAGCAATTCGACTTGCTGTTCCAGGCGATGGACGGCGATCAGCTCTCGGCCAAGATGCGCGAGCAGATCGCGACCGTGCTGATCGACAATGGCACGGCGGCGGCCAAGGACAAGGCGCTGCTCTACCTGTTGCAGAAGGGCACGCCGCAAGGCGCGATTCTCGCAGTGCAAACCTACGGCAAGCTCGGGTCGCGCACCGCGTCGCCGCAGCTGATCGAGGCGCTCAAGCACGACTCGCCGGAAGTGCGCCAGTCGGCTGCGGAAGCGCTGGCGTTGCTCAAGGAGGAGCGTGCGATCTCGCCCCTGGCCGACGCCGCAGCGGCGCGCGCCCGCGATCGCGAGTTCATGATGACCGCCGCCGTCACGATCCTCGGCAGCTTGAGCCTGGATCAGGTCAAGCAGCTGGTGACGTCCAAGAACCTCGACGTGCGCCAGATGGCCATCCGCGCCCTCGCTGGCTTCGCCAAGGGCAGCCGGCCGCGCCCGGACGTGGTGTCGATCCTGCAGGAGGCGCGCAAGGACAGTGACTTGCAGATTCGCCGCTCCGCCGTGTTCGCGCTGGCCCGGCTGCAAGACGATGGCATTGCTCGCGATCTGTCGGAGATGCGCAAGGATCCCGACGCGGAGATCCGCCTGCAGGTGGCGACCGCGATCATCGCGGCGTCGCCGAAGTTCACGGACGCCGGCAAGCTGCTCGACGAAATGGTCAAGGATACCGACAAGAAGGTGCGCATCGAGGCGATCGGCGGCCTGGCCAAGCGCAAGGAGCTGGCGTCGGTGCCGGCGCTCAAGAACCTGACGCAGCAGCCGGATCCGGAGGTGCGGCGCGCGGTGTTCGCGGCCCTGCTGCAGCTGCGCACGCCCGAGAACGCCGCGGATCTGCGGCCCGTGTTCCAAAAGGGCATGAGCATTCAGGATTCGCAGGTGCGCTTGAGCTGCGTGCAGGCGCTGGCGGACAAGACGGCGGCGGGCGAGGACTTGGAGGCGTTGCGTCAGGCGGCGTTCGACCAGTCCAAGGAAGTGAAGCTGGCGGCGATCGCGGTGCTGCAGGCCTCCAAGCTGCCCGAGGCGATGGACGCGCTGGCCAACCTGTTCGGCGATCCTGATATGGAAGTGCGCGAAAAGGCGCTGGAAGCCCTCGCGAGCATCCCGGCGGGCGAGCTCAAGAAGCAGAAGAGCCGCTACCTGCAGGACTTCATCGAGACGCCGGACATGCCGGAGAAGTTGAAGAAGCGCGCGGCGGAGCTGCAGAAGACCGTGTAACCGGAGGTGCTTGTGCGACGTCTGCTGGCTGTGGTGATCGCGCTGTGCGTGGCGAGCCCGGCGCTGGCGGCGGGGCCGAAGCCCAAGGCGCCGGCCGAGGGCGCCGAGAAGCCGAAGAGCGAAGGTTTTCAGGGGGATGCGGCGCTGTCGGCGCTGGTCCAGGCGCTGCGCCGTTCCCTCGATGCGTCGCGCAAGGCGGGGCAGGAGCCGGATCTGACGACGGCGCTGCTGTCCGGCATCGCGGAAGTCTCGCTGATCACGGTGATTCACGGGCATTACGCGCTGGCGGGCGTCGGCCAGGCGCTGCGCACCGGCGGCATGCCGGCGGCGGACGTGCAGGTCGTGGCCAAGGACATGGCCCACAATTTCGAGCAGTTGGGTCAGGGCTACGGGCGCCTGGCGGGGCAGAAGGCCTTCGACCAGGGGCTCATCGATATCTTCAAGAGTTTGCAGATCTTGTGCGGCAAGGGCAGCCAGACCGCGGCCGCCCTGGCGGCGTATGCGGAGGCATCCAGCGAGAGTGGCCGCGCGCACGCGTTCGAGGCGGCGCTGGACGACTACCGCGGTCGCGTCAAGGCGCTGATCGCGTCGCTGCCCAGGTAGTTCGTCCGCGAACTTGACACTGCAGCGTGCGGTAGGACGATCGGGAGACGCGACGCCGCCGCTGGCGCGCCGCGACGGATGCGCGATGTCTCGGCTCACTCTCCTGCTCCTGATCCTGGCGGCGGCTTGTGCGCCGCTGACGCCCGGCTGGGATGGCGCCGAGGCGGGCGCGCCGCTGGGCAATGCCGATCAGGGCAACCTCTCCGAGCTTCCACAACTGGCGGATACGAAAAACGATGTTGACGCCGGCGCGGGCCTGGACGTGCCGGAACCGCTGGACGTGCCCGACTCGCTGGCGGCGGTGACCGACGAGGTCGGCGCCGCGGAGGTTGCTCCGGCCGACGCTGCCGCCGTGGACGCGGCGCCCGCGGATGCTGCGCTGGCCGACGCTGCGGCGGCGGACGTGGCTGCCGATGCCGCTGCGGCGCTGGATGCCGGCCCGGACGCGGCCAAGCCCTGCGTGCTCGCCGACTGCAACGACGGCAACCCCTGCACCACCGATGGCTGCGCCAAGACAGGCGGTTGCTGGCACACCGACAACTTCGCGCCGTGCGACGACGGCAATCCGTGCACCTCCGGCGACGCGTGCAAAGGCGGCAGCTGCAAGCCCGGTCTCGTGACGGCGTGCGACGACGGCAACGCGTGCACCGCGGACAAGTGCAAGGTTCTCGGGTGCTTGCATACCTACACCAGCGATCCGTGCAGCGACGGCAACCCGTGCACGCTCGGCGACCACTGCCAGAACGGCGCGTGCAGCGCCGGCAAGCCGGCCAACTGCGACGACGGCAAGGCCTGCACCACCGAGGCTTGCGACGGCAAGACCGGCCTTTGCGTCGTCCAGCCGGTCGGCTGCGGCCCGCACGCCGCCTGCCAGGAACCGGCCGGCTGCGTGTGCGACAAGGGCTTTGCCGGCGATGGCCAGACCTGCGTGGCGCTGGCGTCGAGCTGCCCGGCCGGCTACCTGGCCATCGACGTCGACGGCAACACCGTGTGCGCGCCCGACTTTCCCATCTGGGGCATCCGGCCGCTCAGCCCCGATGCGCTGCTGACCGCGAACGGCGACGGCACCGTCAGCGACGCGCAGACCCAGCGCCTGTGGCAGCAGGGCAGCGCGCCGGACGCTGGCACCTGGGGCCAGGCCAAGGCGTACTGCAACGGCTTGGAACTTGGCGGGTTCAGCGACTGGCGCGTGCCGACCGAGGCCGAGCTGCAGACGCTCACTGACTACACGCGCACCGCGCCGGCCATCGCCACGGCGTTCGGCACGACGCCGCCGGAGTGGTTCTGGACCGCCGGCGCGCTGGAAGGCTCCACGACCTACGCGTGGCTGGTCTTCTTCGCGCAGGGCTCCAGCTACGCGGTCGGCATGAACTACAAGAACCACGTGCGCTGCGTGCGCGCGAGCGGCGGGCTGCAGGAGACATCGCTCGACGGCCGCTACGTGGCCGATGCCAAGAAAGGCACGGTGTTCGACACGATCGGCGGGCGCACCTGGCAGCGCGACGCGCTGGCGAGCGGGGCGATGGGCTGGAGCCAGGCGGTCAAGTACTGCGCCGGCCTGCAGCTCGATGGCGGCGGCTGGCGCTTGCCGGACATCGTGGAGCTGCTCTCGCTGGTCGATCGCCGCAAGCAGAAGCCGGCCATCGACACGGACGCGTTCCCGGGAACGCCGCTCGAAGGCGTGTGGTCCGCCACCAAGCGCTTCGGCGCTAGCGATTTTGCCTGGGATCTCGATTACTTCTACGGCTACAGCGGCAGCTACTCGGTGTCCAACAGCTACCGCGTGCGCTGCGTGCGCTGAACGACCAGCCGACTCGCTGCGCTGCGTCCGCTGACAGGCCCTTCGACTCACTGCGCTCGCTCAGGGCACGAGCCGGGTCCCGTCGCTGCGCGACACCCGGCTAGTGCTTGCGGTTCTTCTTGCGCGCCTGCGCCGCCATCTTGTTCTTGGTCTTGCGCTTGTCGCGATCGAACGCGCGCGCCGGCGGCAGCTTCTTCTGCGCCCCGGCCGGCATCGGCTGCCCGTCCGCGCCCATCTGCTCGATGTCGTCGAAGAACTCGTCGACGCCCACGCCCTTCATCTTGGCCATCTGGCCCATCTGGCCCATCTGGCCAAAGCCCGGCAGGCGCGACAGCAGGCCCGGCGACTGGCCGATTCGCGTCATCAGCTGGCGCATGACGTCGTAGCGCTTCAAGAGATCCTGCACGTCCGCGGGCTTGCGACCGGCGCCGCGCGCGATGCGGGTGAGGCGGCGCGCGTTGATGATGTCGGGCTTGGTGCGCTCCTGCGGGGTCATCGAGTGGATGATCGCCTCGATGCGCACCAGCTCCTTGTCGTCGAACTTGGCGCCGTCGGCCATCGCGTCGGAAAAGAACGGCAGCTTCTCCATGACGTCGCGCAAGCTGCCCATCTTCTTGAGGATCTTGATCTGCTCCAAGAAGTCCGTCAGCGTGAACTTGCCCGACAGCATCTTCCGGGCGTCAGCTTCGGCCTTCTTCTCGTCGACGACCTTCTCGAAGTCGGTCATCAACCCGACGATGTCGCCCATGCCGAGGATGCGGCTGGCCATGCCTTCGGCGCGGAAAGGCTCAAGCTTGTCAAGACCTTCGCCCATACCGGCGTACTTGATCGGCGCGCCCGTGACGACGCGCACCGCCAGCGCCGCACCACCGCGCGCATCGCCGTCCAGCTTGGTGAGCACGACGCCGTCGATGCCGATCTTCTCGTTGAAGGCCTTGGCCGTCGTCACCGCGTCCTGGCCGATCATCGCGTCGATCACCAGGAACGTGTTGTCCGGCGGCACGCGGCGGCGGATTTCCGCCAGCTCGTCCATGAGTTGCGTGTCGATCGTCAGGCGGCCCGCGGTGTCGAAGATGACGACGTTGCGGCCGGTCTTGGCGGCTTCGCGGAAGCCCTGCTCGCACAGCTCCGGCGGCGACAGGCCCGGCACCGAGAACACGGGCACGTCGAGCTTCAGGCCCAGGACCTTGAGCTGCTCGATGGCGGCCGGGCGGTAGATGTCGGCGGCGACCAGCATGGGCCGGTGACCCTGAGACTTGAGCAGGTACGCCAACTTGCCGGCTGACGTCGTCTTGCCGGAGCCCTGCAGGCCGACCATCATCACCGACGAGACGCCCTTCTTCTGCAGCTTCAAGCCCTCTTCGGGCGCCTGCATCAGCGCGACCAGCTCGTCGTGGCAGATCTTGATGAAGTGGTCTTGCGGCGAGACCTTGAGCGTCTTGCCGGACTTGTCCGTCGCGCGCGTCTGGATGGTCTCGCCGAGGGCCTTCTCCTTGACATCGCTCAGGAACTTCTTGACGACGCCGAACTCGACGTCGGCCTCCAAGAGGCTGGCGCGGATGTCGGCGAGCACTTCGTCGAGCGTGTCTTCGTCCAACTCGCGGTAGCCCTGCAGGCGGTGGCGGGCGGAGCGGAAGCCTTTGGTAATCGTTTCGAGCATGGCGGCCTCGGGGCGCGGCAGGTGGCGCGGGGGCGGGCAGGTTAGTGCGGGCAGACGTTTCCTTCAAGGCCGGAACCGGAGCCGGGCCTAGTACACCTGGCCGGCGGCAAAGCCGACCGCATGGCTGTGGCACCGGCCGCACCAGTCGCCGGAGTGCGCAGCCCCCGAGCCGTCCGCGCGGTAGTACTTCGTATTCGTGTGGCACACTTCGCACGCACCACCGCCCAGCTGCAGGCCCTTGACGCCGCCGCGCGCCAGGCCGTCTGCGCCCGCGCCCTCGGGCGTGGTCACGTGCACCGACGCGATCCCCATCGGGGTTGTCACCAAGGTCCGCATCAGGAAAGCATTTTCGCTGCCGTGCACGTCATGGCAGGTTTCGCAATCGGCGCCGGCCGGATGGCTCGGCTCGCTGTGGCATTCCGTGCAAGTCGTTGAGGTGGCATGGCCTTTGAGCGGCTGCCCGTCCAGCACCGCGTGGCAGCGCTTGCAGTCGTACAGAAGGCTGTGCGTCGACAGGTGCTGCCACGCCGCCGCCACGCCGAGGTGGCATGTCGTGCAAGTCGGCGCAACCGTGAGGTCGGAGCCGATGCCCGACGGCGTCACGGCCTCCGACCCCGGCGCCGCCTGCGCCATCCACACCGCACCCAGCACCAGCAGGGCCAGAAGCGAGACCAGCAGCGCGCGCTTCTTCATGGCGTCACCTTGCCTTGGCCCGCGGGATTCAGCAGGTACGTCGCCATCCGGTGCGCCAGTGCCTGCTGCGTCAGCGTCGGATTGAACGCCGTCGAGGTCGGGTACACGCCGCCATCGGCGACCCAGACGTTGTCCAAGTCGTGCATTCTTCCCCACTTGTCCGTCACCGAGGTCGCCTTGTCGTCGCCCATCCGCGTCGTGCCCAGGAGGTGCTTGGACTCCGGCACGCCGTCCTGCGCCACGAAGTCGACCTCTTGCACGCCGGTCGCCCCCGCCGCCTTGGCAATCGCGGTCAACTTCGGCATGTAGCGATCGACCACCGCTTGATCGTGGGCATGGCGCACATAGGTCACCCGCGCCACCGGCCGGCCGTAGACGTCGCGCACCTTCGGGTCCAGCTCGACGCGGTTGGCCTCCTGCGGCATGTCCTCGCCCATCATCGAGACAGACCCGATCTTGCGGCGGAATTTGCCGTCCACCATCATGGTCTTGTGCACCTGGCGCGGCAGCGTCGCGCCGAACTCCACCGGCTGGATCTGCCCGCCCAACTCCACGTAACCACCGCGGATATAGTCCGCGGAGCCGTCCGGCACCGTGAAGTCCGCCAGGGCATGGGCCACGACGCGGCTGCGGTAGGAGCGGATCTCCTCCTCGAAGGTGCCCACCGCGGCAAAGACCATGTGGAACATCAGGTTCTTGCCGACAAGGCCGCTCGAGTTGCCGATCTCCGACGCCAGCAGCAGGCGCGGCGTCTCGATGGCATTCGCGGCGAGGATGATGTGTTTCGCGTTCAAGGTCGCGGGCTTGCCGTCCTTGTCCAGGTACTCGACGCCGGTGGCGTGATCGCCCTTTGGCGTGGCGACGACCTTGGTGACGCAACACTCCGCGAAAAGCGTCAGGTTTCCCGTCAGCAGCGCGTCGCGGATGACCGTCACCGCCGTCGAGCCCTTGGCGTCGATCGGGCAGCCCATCGCGCAAAAGCCGCAGTCGACGCACGCCGGTCGGCCGCGGTAGGCGATGGAGTTGTTGGCCATCGGCATCGGGTGCGGATGATAGCCCAGCGATTTTGCGCCTTTGGACAACAGCGTGCCGACCTTGGCCGGCCGCCCGGGCGGCATCGGGTACGCATTGCGCTTCTCGGCGAACGGATCCGCGTCCGCGGCGCCCTGCACGCCGATCAGGCGCTCGACCTCGTCGTAGTGCGGCGCGAGGTCGTCGTAGCTGATCGGCCAATCGACCACGCTGGCGCCGGGAACCGCGCCGAAGGTCGAGAGCATGCGCAGGTCGAGCTGCGTCACGCGCGGACAGTCGCCGTCGTAGAACACGGTGCCGCCGCCGACGGTGACGCCAAGACCTTGGAACTCCTTCTGTTCTGCCTGGCCGCCGGCCGCCTGCACGATGGTGCGCGGCTCGATGAAGGGGTCGTGGAAGCCAAAGAAGCGGCGCCGGCGCAGCTCGTCGTTGCCCCAGAGCGACTGACGCAGCACCGGTGCGCCGAGGCTCGGATACGCGCTGCGGCCCTTCTCCAGCAGCGCGACCTTCCAGCCCTTGCTCGCCAGCACCCACGCCGCGACGCCGCCGCCAGCGCCAGAACCTACGATGATGGCGTCGAAATCTTGCGCCATGGCCTAGCCCTCCTCGGGATTTGACATCTGGCGCGCGGTGTAGCCGATGGGCTGGCGATCGCCTTCATAGTCGATGGCTTTCCAGCCCTTCTGCTCGAAGTTGCCGCCGTAGACCGGGTCGCCGTAGGTGCCCTCGACCGCGTGCGTGTAGACCAGCTGCACGAGCGTGTCGTCGCCGGCGTCGAGCAGGTTGCCGACCGCGTCGGCGTCGATCTCCGCGAGACCCTTGCCGTTGTCCTTGAGCGACGCGGCATTCAGCGCATCGAGCCCATCGGCGTACTGCTGCGCGAGGCCCTTCACCGGGCCGTTCCACTGCCGTTCCGGCAGGCCCATGTCGCCTTCCAGGTAGGTGCGCCAGCGCAGCGTCTCGATGCGCGTCAGCGGCTGGAACGTCGAGAAAGCGTCGATGCCGCCGTGCCTTCCCGAGAACGGCCCGCCGGCGTAGATGCGCGGCGGATCGGTCTTGAACGCCCCGAGCAGCTGATCGAGGTACCAGGCGGCGTGCGTGTCGACCGCGCCGGGCGAAGCCGCGTCGCCGGGAATCAGCGCGTCCATGACCGAGAGCAGCATGGCGTAGCGCTCTTTGGACAGCGTCGTGCCTTGGGGGACCAGCCAGCGGCCGATCGGGGTGGGCGCTGGCCCGATCTCGCCTGCCGCGTCCGCCGTTGTCGTGGCGTCGCTGGCGTCCGGCGCCGTCTTCGCGGCGTCGTCGCGGCGGCAGGAGGCGAGCGCTGGTGCGGCAGCGAGCATCAGGGCTCCGCCCAAGAAGCGCCTGCGCGTCCATACGGGTTGTTGCGTGGTCATGCTCGGCACCTGCTCGGTTTTTTCCTGGCGAATCCGGCCGATGCGGCCGGACCGGGCCCTATCGCGCGTGCCGCGCGACGGAGCCGCCCCTGGCGTCTCCGCCCTTCGGGTAACGGTCCCTTTCGCGGCGCTGCGCGCAGGGTCGCGGCATCATAGCCCGCGTCCTCGTTGGCTGGAAAGCCGGCGCAGTGCTAGGCTTGCACGGCACTTTGCTGCGGAGATCACGATGCGCGCGTCCCTTGTCGTCCTGGTGCTCTGTGTTGCGGCTTGCAGTGCCAAAGCCCCGCCCGAGATTCGCTACGTGTCCGACGTCCCGGTGGGCCAAGACGCAGCGATCACGGACGCCAAACAGGACGCCTCAACGGCCGACCCCTTCGCCGGCGCGCCGCCCGCCATCTGCCGCAAGCCAGCCGCGTGGACCGATCAGAAAGTCTATGAAGACGTGACCGAAGCCGTCGGCGTCAGCCCGAAAGGCCTCGCCACCACCGGCGTGCGCCTGTCGACCGCGGACCTCAACGGCGACAACTACCCGGAGTTGTTCGCGCGCCGCATGATCCTCGGCACGCGCGAGGCGTTCGTGCCCGGCCAGCAGAACATCACGCTTTTGAAGAACATGGCCGCGAGCGGCACGTGGACCTTCACGGACATGACCAAGGAAAGCGGCATCTTGCAGACGCGCGACGGCAAGGACGGCCGCCCGGCGCACATCGTGGTCTATGGCGACGTCGACAACGACGGCGACCTCGACGCGTTCGCCGGCGCGCAGATCAGCGAGGACCCGGCGGTCGACGTGACCAAGACCGACAGCTCCGAGCTGATGCTCAACGACGGCAAGGGGCACTTTTCCTTTGCGCCGACCCAGGTTTTCGCGCAGGCCGATCTGCGGCGCTCGCTCAGCAGCGCGTCGTTCACGGACTACGATCGCGACGGCAAGCTGGACCTGTGGCTGGGCTACAGCACCTGGGGAAAGAACGGTTTTCCGATTCCGAGCCAGCTCATGCAGGGCGCCGGCACGGGCGATTTCACCACCGCCACGACGGCTGAGGGCGTGATGACCAAGGACTGGAAGTACCAGGCCGATGTCGAAGCCGGCACCGTGCACCGCCACACCTGGGGCGTCGCCGCGTGCGACATGAACGGCGATGGCGACCCGGATCTGCTCGGTGTGAGTTATGGGCGCTATTTCAACAGCTTCTGGCTGAACGGCAAGCTCGGCGACTCCGGCAACCGCTTTGACGATCTCAAGGACTTCTCGCACCTGGACCGCGACGACAACGACGACTGGACCACGAACTGGAACGCGCAGTGCTACTGCCACGACAACCCGACCGCCGCCGAGTGCGGCAAGTGCCCGAAACCCGTGGTGGATTGCGTGCAGCTCAAGGCGGCGTTCGGCGGCACCTACCGCTGGAGCCACGACACCGATCGCAAGCCCTGGCGCCTGGGCGGCAACACCGGCACGGCGATCTGCGCGGATCTGGACGGCGACGGCGACCTGGACCTGGTCGAGACCACCATCGTGCACCCGGATGTCGGACCGTCCTCCGATCCGACGCGCATCATCCTCAATGACGGCAATCCCGTGCCGGTGTTCACGCACTTGAAGGGCAAGGACACCGGCCTGCGGCACACGTTTTCCGGCGGCGAGCAGGATGTCGGCGACATGACCGGCGCGGTGTTCGACTTCGACAACGATGGGCGGCTGGACATCCTGATCGCGTCGTCGGACTACCCGGGAACGCACGCGATGCTGTTCCACCAGAACGCGCAAGGGACCTTCGACGAGGTGCCGATCAACCTGGGCATCGATCACATGCACGCGCACGGCGTGGCGGTGGCGGACTTTGATCGCGATGGCGACCTGGACGTGGCGCTCGGCCACAGCCTGATGCGCTGCAACCTGAGCCCGGAAGAGTGCCAGCCCACCGAGCAGATCCATGTGTTTCGCAACGTGTTTGGCCAGGGCGGCAACTACCTGCAGCTGCAGCTGGTGGGCACGGGCGGCTCGAACCGCAGCGCCATCGGCGCGCGCGTGTGGGTGACGGCGGGCGGCGTGACGCAGATGCAGGAGCTGGGCGGCGGCTACGGCCACTACGGCATGCAGCAGGACACGGTGCTGCACTTCGGACTTGGCGCCAACTGCGCGATTGATGAAGTGAAAGTGCGGTGGCCGGACGGCAGCCTGACGGTGCAGAAGTGGAACAACGTGCGCGCCAACTACCTGGTGCGGCTGACCCAGGGCGAGGCGACACCGGGCTATCCGATGGTCAAGTGATCCACTTCACAAGGCTCCCGCCGCGATGGATCCTTGACGGCAGCGGGCAAACCCGGCAAACTCCCGCCCTCCGCGCGCTACCGGGCTTCCCAAACGCGCGCGGGTTGAACGATGGAGAGAGAGACCATGGCGACCTACGCGATCATCAAGACCGGCGGCAAGCAGTACAGGGCCGAGGCTGGCACGCTGTTGTGTGTCGAGAAGCTCGAGGGCGAGCGCGGCGCGCAAGTCGTGTTCGACGACGTGCTGCTCGTGTCGAACGGCACCGGCGTGCAAATCGGCGAGCCGAATGTGTCGGGCGCCCGCGTGCTTGGCACCGTGGTCGAGCAGACGCGCGACAACAAGGTGCTCATCCACCACTACCGCCGCCGCAAGAACAGCCGCAAGACCATGGGCCACCGCCAGTGGATCACGCGCGTGAAGGTCGACGCCATCGAGGCATAGTGATTCACGCCGCGCCTTGACGCGCGGGCTTTGCGTTTCCGGCCTGGAGGCCGCCACTTCGCGCTTCGCGCAGTGTCAGTCAGCAATCCACGCGCCGACTTTGAGTTTCCGGCCTGCGGGCCGCCAGTTTGCGCTTCGCGCAGCGTCAGACAGTGTTCCACGCGGCGCCCTAACGCGCCGGCTTTCGGGTTTCTAGGAGGACACGATGGCTCACAAGAAAGGCCAAGGCTCGTCTCGCAACGGTCGCGACTCACGGCCGCAGTACCGTGGCGTCAAGCGCTACACCGGTCAGGTCGTTCCCGCGGGCGACATCCTCGTGCGCCAGGTCGGCTCGACGTTCCACGCCGGCAAGAACGTCGGCACGGGCAAGGACTACTCGCTGTTCGCGCTGACGCCCGGCGTCGTGTCGTTCGGCACCTCCAAGGGCCGCAAGGTCGTGCACGTGACGCCGGTCGCTGCGCCCGCGCTCTGAGTCTTTGCGATCTGATCGCTTGCCGCAGGCGCCCTTGCAAGCGCCGGTGGCGCCCGACGCGGCCCTTGGGCTGACGCAACTTGGACCCTCCCTGGTTTCTGGGGAGGGTCTTTGCGTTTGAGGGCTGACGCGGATAATTGTCGCAGGCTTTCGCCTGTGCTACAGGATCGGCGCTTGTCCGGAAGGCGCGCGGCGCAAACGGAAGGCTTGGCGGGTCCACCCGCTTCCCGAGGCAGAGATGGCGAACGAGGACAGGCGAGGCGGGATCGGGTTCGGCAACCAGCATGGCGCTGGCGCCCAGATCGATACCGGTGATGAGGCACCCGAAGCGACGCGGGCCATGGATCTCGAGGACTTCGAGCCGGCACCGACCGCCTACGTCGAGGCGCCCAAGCCGGTAGCGGCGGCACCACGTCCGGCGCAGCCGCGTCCGGCGCCCGCTGCGCCGCGGCCCAAGCCGGCTGCCCCGCCGCCGCCGCCCGAAGACGAGCAGGCGACGCGGATGCTGGACGCGATCGACTTCGATCCCGCGGCGCTGGGCCTGGGTGGCAAGCCGGTGCGGCCGATCGAGCTGCGCGTGGTGTCCGGACCGGATCGCGGCAAGGTGCACCGCGTCGCCGATGGCACGCAGCTGGTGGGCCGCGGCCTGGATTGCCAGATCGTGCTGGCCGATCCCGCCGTGTCGCGCAAGCACTTCAAGATCGAACGCAATGGCGATGAGGCCGTGCTCGTCGACCTCGGCGGCGCCAACGGCACGATCGTCAACGGTTCCAAGCGCGGCCGCCACTTGCTGGAGGCGGGCGATCACATCGACGTCGGCACCAGCGTGCTCGAAGTCTTCATCGACGGTGTCGGCGGCAAGCAGCGCCGGGACGGCCGCGGCGCGGCCGCTGGACCCGCGTCAGGTGGCGCTCCGGAAGTGGCCGAACCCGCACAGAAGAGCAAGACTGGCCTGGTGATTGGCATTGCGGCCGCGGCCGTCGTCGTCCTCGGTGCTGGCGGCGTTGGCGCCTGGTTGTGGACGCGGGGCGCCAAGGCGCCGGCTGCGGACACGGCTGCGGCCGCTGCGGCAGGCGCGGAGTCGGACGATCACGGCGCGGAAGTCGCCAAGCTGATCAAGAGCGCCAAGGTGATGATGGGCGACGCCGACTTCGCGGAGGCGATCGACGAGCTCAAGAAGGCGCGCAAGCTGGACCGCAGCAACAAGGAAGTGCGCGAGCTGATCGCGTCGGCGCAGGCCGAGGCCGACGCCAAGGACACCTTCGACGACGCCAAGCAGGCGATCAAGCGCGGCGATTACACGTTGGGCATCAAGCTGTACGGCGAGATCAGCGACAAGTCCGTGCTGCACGCCGATGCCCAGGACGAGATTGCCGCGGCGCGCGAGGCGTTCTTCAGCCTGCGCATGGGCGACGCCAAGAAGTTCGCGGATTCCGGGGATAATCCCAAGGCGATCTCGGCCTTGGACGCCATCCTCGCGATGGATCCGCAGCGCTCGGAGGCCAAGCTGATGCGCGCGCAGCTGAGCGCGACCGGCGATGCCGCTGGCGACAAGGCGGCGGCGGACAAGGCCGCGGCAAGCAAGGCGCCGGACAAGGGCGACAAGGCGGCTGCCGACCACGCCAAGGCTGCCAAGGCTGCGCCGCACGAGGGCAAGCAGGTCGCGGTGGCGGCTCCGAAAGAGGCCAAGGAGCCCAAGGAGGACAAGTCCGCGTCCGCGCTGCAAGCCGGCAGCAAGAAGGCGGAGTTCGGGCCCGGCCTGGAGGCGTACCACGCGCGCAACTGGTCGGCGGCGATCAAGGTGTTCGAGGAGATCAGCACCGGGCCGTACCCCAAGGAGGCCAAGGCCAAGGCGACCGGCTATGCCGGCGCGGTCAAGTCCGTGGAAGACGCGCTGAATGACGCCAACGGCAATGCCGCCAATGCGCGCAAGGCCGTGAATGCCTACAAGGCGGCGTACAACGCCGACCGGCGTGTCGACGGGCACCATGGCGCGTTCTTTGCCGGCAAGCTGGCGGACCTCTACCTGGCGCTGGCCAAGTCCTCGTTTGGTACCAAGAACTACGCCGATGCCGCCGATGCGGTGCGCGAGTCGCTGAACTACCAGCCGGACAAGCCCGAGGCGACCGCGCTGGAGCAGAAGTGCATGCAGCAGGCGACGGCGATGCTCAAGGACGCCAAGGATCACATGGCCAAGAAGAACTACGCCAATGCGCGCGATCTGGCGCGGCAGGTGGTGCACATCCTGCCCTCCTCGGATCCGCGGTCGGCGGAGGCGGAGGCGCTGGCCAAGCAAGCGACCGAAGCGGCGCGCCAGGACGGCGAGTAGGCTCGCGCTGCGGCGCTGCGCGGTGCACAATGGCGCACGAAGTCGCGCCGCACAGGCAAGACGGCAAGCCTGGGATACCACAAGCAGGGAGCGGACATGGCCAAGGACAACGGCATCCACGTGCTCATCGCGGAGGACGACCTCGAGATCGCGAGCATGCTGCGCAAGGCAATGAGCGCGGAAGGCTACCGCATTACCCTGACGTATGACGGCGAAGAGGCGCTGCGGGCGGCGCTGACGCAGAAGCCCGACCTCGTGCTGCTCGATGTCATGATGCCGCAGATGAACGGCTGGGAAGTGTGCAAGGCGCTGCGGGCGCGGCCGGAGTTCGCCGACGTGGGCATCCTGATGCTGACGGCCATCGGCCCGAACCTCAACGAGATGACGGCGCCGCTCTACGGTGCCGACGACTTCCTGGACAAGCCGTTCATCATCGAAGAGTTGCTGGGCAAGCTGCGCACGCTGGCCGAGCGGTTCCACAAGCCCGCGGCTGCCGCGACGGCATAGGAGCTTGTCGCCGATAGGCGGCGGGCTCCTAGGCAGGCCGCGGACGCGGACTGCCGGCGACCAAAACTGCATGAATTCACTTCATGCAGTTCTTGGCCGACCGTCCCAAACAACAAGCTCGCCAGTCGCCAAGGGGCCAGCCGATGCGAACGATCCTGGCTCTTGCCGCGCTCTGCCTTGCGTCGTGCGCGACGACCAGCGCGCCGCCCGCCGCCTTGCCGGTTGCGACGGCCGATGTCGCCGTTGCCGCAGATGTGCAGGATTCGCCAGATGAATTCGCCGCCGAGGTCGCGGCGCCGGCCGCCAAGCCGCTGCCCGATGGTCCGCCGGTGCAGTCCGTGCTCAACCAGGACTACCTGACGCGCGCGCTGCAGGTCATCCAGAGCGCCGAGACGCGCCTGGACATCGTGCAGTTCGAGGCCAGCAGCAGCGACATCCTCGACATCCTGCTCGGCGCCGTGATCCAGACCGCCCAGCGCGGCGTGCCGGTGCGCGTGCTGTTCGACGACGAGATCTCCGGCAACCAGGTGACGCTGAACCGCTTGTTGCAGGCCGGCGTGAATGCCAAGCTGGACAACACCAAGGTGCGCACGCACACCAAGCTGATCCTGGCCGACAAGGGCTTCCTGGTGGGGTCGACCAACTGGTCGCAGACCTCGATCACCAAGAACAACGAGGCCAACGTGCTGGTGCGCGACGCGACGGCGATCGCCGCGATGGGCAAGTACGCGCAGGCGCTGTGGGACAAGCCGAGCTATTACAGCAAGATCGCGACCAACCAGGACAAGGAAGTGGCGCTCTACGGCGATGGCGACGGCAAGAGCGTGTCGAGCTACCAGCCCCTGGTCGTGCCGCTGATCAAGGCCGCCAAGACGCGGATCCTGCTGTGCGTCTACTCGCTCAACGTGACCGCCAAGGAGATCAGCGCCAAGTCGAGCGCCGTCGGGGCGACCGTCGCGGAGATCCAGGCAGCCATCGGTCGCGGTGTGGAAGTTCGCGTCATCTTGGATCAATCGTCGTTCTCCTCGCCGGAGTCGGACGGCGTCAACAAGGCGTCGGGCCAGATCTTGAAGACGATGGGTGCCACGGTGCGC
>CAIXAA010000287.1 GCA_903917305.1 uncultured Myxococcales bacterium
AGCAACCCACGACAGGAAAAGCACGATGTGCCGGGGCCGCGCGACTATGGGGCAGACACGTGGGCCATGCAACACAAGGGCTGCGCGCCGCGGTTTCGCCTTCACGGGCAAACGCCTACACTGCGCAGCCAGGTTTCGCAGCAGCAGCTAGGGGGCAGCCCATGGGTTCGAGTCTCGGCGGTCGGCGGTCGCAGCTGGGCTTTTTGGCAGGCGTTTTGACGCTGGCGGCGTGCCATCCCGGCGCCAGGCCTGCGCCCAAGCCTGCTGCGGCCGCGGTCGCGGTGGCGCCCACCACGCCCGCCGCGCCGATCGTGCTGGGCGCCGAGCCTGCGCCGACGGCCTTGCACACCACGTTCACGATGCCGCGCGGCGCCGTCGACCACCCGCAGATGGGCGCCATCGGTTTCTCGGAGCCGATGGTGGCGCTCACCGCGCTCGACACGCCCGCCGAGATCGCCGGCGTGACGATCACCCCGCAAGTGCAGCTGCGCTTTCAGTGGGTTGGCACCGATACGCTCGCCTGGTATCCGCTGGCGCCGCTGCCCGGCGCGACGACGTTCACGGTGACGGTGGGCACGGAGCTGGCGGCGCTCTCGGGCCGCAAGCTGCCGCAGCCGCTGACGTGGACGTTCAAGACGCCGCCGCCCACGCTGGAGCGCTCCTGGCCGCGCGACGACGAGGGCGACGTGGCGCACGGCGAGCCGATCGTGCTGCTGTTCTCGCAGAAGATGGACCCGGCGAGCGTGGACGCGGCGCTGTCGGTGCAGACGGGCAAGGTCAAGCTGTCGCTGGCGCCAGTGGCGTGGCCGACCGGTACGGCGCTGCGCGACTTGCGCAAGGTGATCGCCGCCGATGCCGAGCCGGCCACGGACGCCGGTTTCGAAGGGCGGATCGCGGTCGTGCGGCCGGCGACGCCGTGGCCGGGTCCGGCGCGCATTGATGTGACGCTGGCGCCCGGGCTGCACAGCCTCGAAGGGCCGGAGCCGAGCCCGAAGCCGCAGACGCTGAACTTCAAGACCCACGGGCCTTTCGTGGTCACGACGGCGTCCTGCCCGGATGGCTGCCGGCCGGATCGCTGGGCGCCGGTGCAGGTGGAGTTCAGCAACGCGATCTCCAAGAAATACGAGCAGGAGGACCTGGACAGGCTGGTCACGCTGACGCCGCCGCTCAAGGACACGTCGGCGGGCTGCTGGAACAACCGCTGCCAGCCGGGCGGGCATTTCGAGGCCGGCAAGCGCTACACCCTGAACATTTCCGCCGATTTGGAGGACGCGCACGGCCAGAAGCTGGGCAAGCCGTTCGCCTATGCGTTCACGACCGGGCACCGCGAGCCGGCGCTCGACTTCGCGACGGACGGCAGCGTCATCGAACTGGCGGAGCAGAAGGGCAAGCTTGGACTGCAGATGACCAACATCACCGAGGTTTCCTTGCGCGCGCACCTGCTCGACCGCGCGGGGCTGACCGGCGCGCTGCACTCCCTGGTGCCGCGCTACGACGACGAGTCGCAGGCGCGGCCGCTGCCGGCGGTGCCGATCCGCTTCGAGCTGCCGGTGCCGATCACCGCGAACCGCAAGCAGGATGTCGCCGAGAACCGCGTGTTCGACGCGGCCAGCGTGCTCGGTGCCGGCAAGCCGGGGCTGTTCGTGCTGGATGCGACAAGCAAGCAGGAGCTGGACAGCAAAGGCGGGCAGCGCCACCACCAGCGCTTCTTTCAAGTCACGGACTTGCACATGACGGCCAAGGTTTCCGAGGCGGCGTCGCTGTTCTGGGTGACGTCCTTCGCTTCCGGCAAGCCGCTGCCGGACGTGGCGCTTGAGGTGCAAGGCGAAGGCGGGCACGTGCTGTGGACCGGCAAGACGGACGCCCAGGGATTGGCTCAAGGTCCCGGCGGGTTGCGCATGGATCGCCAGACGGTGCCGCTGGCCCTGGCGACGCTGGGCGCGGACAACGCGGTGCTGCAGCTGACGGACGACGAGCGCGTGGACATGGGCATCTCCGGCCTGCAGCCCGTGTGGGAGGCGCCGCCCAGGCACCGCATCTTCTTGTTTACCGACAAGAATCTCTATCGGCTGGGCGACACCGTGAACATCAAGGCGATCGTGCGCGACATCGGCGCGGCGGGGCTGGCGCTGCCGGGTCCGGGCGAGCTGGCGCAGGTCGAGGTGCTCGACCCGATGGATCGCGTGGTGTCCAAGGCTTCGCTGCCGCTGTCGGCGCAGGGCACGGTGGCGACGACGGCGCTGGTGCCGGCTTTTGGCGCCTACGGCCGCTACGAAGTGCGCGTCAAGGCGGGCGGCGACCAGCAGACCCTGGCGTTCTCCGTGGCGATCTACCGCGCGCCCAAGTTCGAGAGCGGCGTCGCGATCACCGGCGCGCACCACGTCCAGGGCGAAGACGTGCGCGGCACGATGCACGCCAACTACTACACCGGCGGCGCGATGGGCGGCGCGAAGGCGAAGTTCACCGCGTACGGTTCGCCCGAGCCGTTCGATCCGCCGGGCTGGCCGAAATTGCAATTCAGCATCCACACTTCCGAAGACAGCGGCACGGCGCGCTACCTGAGCCAGGAAGGCACGGGCAAGACGGACGAGCGCGGCACGTGGGCCTTCCACTTCGGCACGAACGTCGCGATGGACGGGCCGCAGCGGGTGGAAGTCGAGTCGTCGATGGAGGATCCGAACGGGCGCGCGGTCTCGGCCACGGCCGCCTTCTGGCTGCATCCGGCGACGTGGAGCATCGGCCTGGGGCTGGCCAGCTCCGTCGTGCGCGCAGGCGAGCCGCTCAAGCTGGATCTCGCGACGGTGCAGCCTGAAGGCGCGGCGGTCGCCGGCAACGCGGTGCACGTGCAGATGCTGCGCCGCGAGTGGAAGTCCGTGCGCGAAAAGGGGATGAACGACGAGTACACCTGGCGCACGCGGCGGGTCGAGACCGTGGTCGCCGAGGCCGACGTCACCACCGCTGCCGCGCCGGTGTCGACGCTGCTGACGCCGCCCGCCGCCGGCTACTACGTGCTGCGGGCGACCGGGAAGGACGCCGCTGGCCACACAACCACGTCTTCGCTGGGTTTCTTCGCGACCGGCCAGGACGCCGTGGCCTGGAATCCGCAGGACGACGACACGCCGATGCTCATCGCCGACAAGCCGAGCTACGCGGTCGGCGATGTCGCGCATGTCCTCGTGAAGAATCCGCTTCCCGGCGTGCAGGCGCTCGTGACGCAGGAGCGCGACCGCGTGCTGGACACGCGCCTCGTCACGCTGGCGACGAGCACCGAGACGATCGACGTGCCGATCACGGCGGCGCATGTGCCGAACGTCTTTGTTTCCGTGACGCTGTTCTCCGGGCGGCGCACGCCTTCGGTGACGGCGGCGCAAGACACCGGGGCGCCGACGCTCAAGCTGGGCTACCTCGAACTGCCCGTGGACGCGAAGGAACGGCGACTGGTGGTGACGGTCAAGCCGGCAGCGGCGCGCGCGCGGCCGCGCGAGGACATCCGCGTCGACGTGCAAGTGAAGGACGCTGCGGGCAAAGGCCGCCCGGCGGAGGTCACGCTGATGGCCGTCGACGAGGGCGTGCTGGCGCTGACCCACCACGCGACGCCGGATCCGTTCGGCGCGATGTACCAGCCGGTGCCGCTCGGCGTGCGCAACTACGCGACGATCGGCGACCTGGTGCGCGGCCGCGTCGACGAGGACAAGGGCGAGACCGGTGGCGGCGGCGGCGATGCCAGCACGCGCTCGCGCTTCAAGGACGTCGCGTTCTATGCGGCGAACTTGCAGGCGGATGCGAACGGCCGCGTCACCGCGCACTTCGCCCTGCCCGACAACCTGACGCGCTACCGGCTGATGGCCATCGCCGTGGACGGTCCCCTGCACTTCGGCAGCGGCGAGAGCGCGGTGCAGGTCGACAAGCCGCTGATGTTGCTGCCATCTGTGCCGCGCACGGTCCAGGTCGGCGACCACTTCGAGGCGGCCGTGACGCTGCGGCACCAAGGGTCCGAGCCGATCTCCGGCACGCTGTCCTGCAAGGCGGCGGCCGGGCTGACCCTGGAAGGCCAGGCAGATCAAGCGTTTTCCTTGAAGCCGGGCGCGAGCGTCGAGAAGACCTGCCGCGCCTCGGCGCTGGCCGCGGGCCCCACGTCGATCACGTTCACGGCGCAGACGCCGCACGACAAGCAGCCGGCGGACAGCGTGCAGGAAGCGCTGGAAGTGCTGGATCCGCAGCCGCTGGAGAGCGTGGCGAGCTACGGCGTGGCCCAAGGTCCGGTGACCCAGGCGCTGCAGAAACCGGCGCAGATTGCGCCGACTGCCGGTGGCCTGCGCGTCACGGCGGCGTCGACGGGCGTGGTCGGGCTCGAGCAGGGGCTGGCGTGGCTGATTGCGTACCCTTACGGCTGCACCGAGCAGGTGGCCTCGCAGCTGCTGGCGCTGCTGGAAGTGGAGAAGCTGAGCAAGACCTTCCACTTGCTGCCGGAGAAGGCGGACAAGGCGGCGACGCTGATCGACGGGGCCATCGGGCGCATCCTCGATCGGCGCAGCGGCGCGCAGCAGGGCGCGTTCGTGCTGTGGCCGGAGGGCGACACGGTCGAGCCGGCGGCGACGGCGTGGGCGCTGTGGGTGCTGTGGCACGCGCAAAGTCTCGGACACACGGTGGAACCGGTGGTGCTGCAGCGCGGCGCGGGGTGGCTCAAGGCGCGGCTGCCGGCGGCGATGCGGGCCAGGCACACCTCCGACGCGGCGTTCGATGCGGAACGGGCCATGGATCTGGCGGTGCTGGCGCGGCTGGGCGAGACGGCGCCGGGCTACCTGGACGAACTCTTTGCCAAACGCGCGACGCTGGCGCTGCCATCGCAGCTCTGGCTGGCCGAGGCGCTGGCGCTGGGCGACGGCAAGAACGGCACGGCGCGCGCGCAACGGCTGCTGGAGGAGCTGACGCGCGCCTTGCTGCTCGACGGCGAGACGGCGCACCTGCCGCTGGGCCAGACCGATGATTTCCAAGCGCTTTGGCCAAGCGAGGTGCGCAGCAACGCGATGCTGGTCGACGTGATGGCGGCGGTGCAGCCCGACCACCCGCTGCTGCCGCGCCTCGTGCGCTGGCTGGTGCAGCGCCGGCAGAACGACCGCTATGCGACAACGCAGGAGAATGCCTGGGCTCTTCAAGGCCTGCTGCGCTTCTTCGCGGCGACCGAGCAGCAGCCGCCGGACCTGACGTTTGCCGCCCTGCTCGGCCAGCGCAAGGTGATCGAAGGCGCGTGGCATGGCAGAAGCCTTGAACAAAAGAGCGCTTTTGTGCCCCAAGCGGAGCTGCCGGCTGGCACGACGCCGCTGCAGATCACGCGCTCGGGCACGGGGCCGCTGTACTACAGCCTGCGCTACGACTACGCGCCGACGCGGCAGGCGCAGATGGCCCGCAATTCCGGGCTGTTGGTGCGCAGGACCGTGCTGGACCAGAAAGGCGACCTCGCGCCCGCGTCCTTGCCGCGCGGCGATCACGTGCTGGTGACGCTGACGGTGATGGCCGATTCGCAACGGGATTTCGTGTCGATCGTCGATGAGGTGCCGGCCGGCTTGGAACCGGTGGACTTCGACCTGGCGACCGCGTCGCAGGCGCTGCGGCGCAAACTGGCGCAGCTGGCGCGCGGCAAGCTGGGCGCGGCGGCAGCGGAGGCGGCGCAGGAGACGGACAGCGCGGCCGGCAGCGAGTTCAGCCACCGCGAGCTGGCTGGTCACGAAGTGCGCTTTTTCGTGGATCATCTGACGCCCGGCGTGCACACGTTCGCCTACGTGGCGCGCGCGGCGGTGCGCGGGCAGTTCGCCAGCCACGGCACGCGGGCCGAAGCGATGTACAACCCCGAAGTCTTCGGCACTTCTGGGCCGGCGGCCATCCAGGTGGAGTAAGGCTTGCCCAGGCCGCACAGCGCGAAACGCAAGCTTGCCCTGCTGTTGCTGGCTCTGGCGGCGCTGTTGGCGCTGCTGCGCGGCGGTTGGCTGGCGCCGGCGGATCCGCAGCGCGAGCTGCTCGATCGCTACGGCTCGACGCGCCTGCTCGATCGCCACGGTCTGCCGCTGCGCTCCTTCACCGGGCCGCTGCACACGCGGTCGCAAGGCGTCGATCTGGAACAGGTCTCGCCGCACCTCGTCGCCGCGACGCTGTGCTTGGAGGACCAACGCTTCTTCTGGCATCCGGGCGTCGACCCGCTCGCGATGGCCCGCGCGGCGTTCGGCAACCTGCGCCATGGCCGCGTAATTTCAGGCGCTTCGACGCTGACGCAGCAGGTGGTCAAGCTCCTGCACCCGCGCACGCGCACGCTGGGCGCCAAGGCGTGGGAGGCGCTCGCGGCGCTGCACCTGGAGGCGCGCTTCGACAAACGTTCGATCTTGAAGTGGTATTTCAACTTCGCGCCCTACGGCAGCCTGGTGCGCGGCGCCGAACAGGCGGCCCAGCTCTACCTGCAGAAGCCGGCCAGCGATCTGACGCTGGCGGAGGCGGCGTGGCTGGCGGTGCTGCCGCGCTCCCCGTCGCGCCTGGATCCATTGCGCGATCCGCAGCGGGCGCTGCCGGCCCAGCGCGCCCTGCTGCTGCGGATGCGCGAGCAGAACCTGTGCACCCAAGCGGAGTTGCAACAGGCGCTGGCGCAACCGATTCCGGTCGTGGGCGCGTGGCGGCGGCTGGATGCGCCGCACTTCGCGGACTTCGCGGCCGCGCAGCTGGCGCCGCTGGTCTCGCTGCGGCCGGCGACGGTGCGCACGACGCTGGATGCGGCGCTGCAGGACGACGTGGCGCGCATGCTGGACGGCCACCTGCGCGGGCTGGCGGCGCGGCACGCCGGCAACGCGGCCGTGGTGGTGATCGACAACGAAAGCGCTGAGTTGCGCGTGCTGGTCGGCTCGCGCGGCTACCAGGACCGGCAGCACCAAGGCGCCAACAACGGCGCGACGGCGCTGCGGCAGCCAGGTTCCGCTTTGAAACCGATGACGTATGCGGCAGCCTTCGATGCCGGCGCCACGGCGGCGACGCTGCTGGCGGACCTGCCGGCGCACTTCGCGACCGAGCAAGGCGACTACGCGCCCAGGAACTACGGCGGCACCTTCCGCGGGCCGCTGCGCGCGCGGCTGGCGCTGGCGAACTCGGTCAATGTCGCGGCGGTCAAGCTGCTGGCGTGGCTGGGCGTCCCGCAGTTGCAGCGCGTGCTGCGCGGCCTGGGGCTGACGACGCTGTCGCGCGATGCGCAAACCTACGGACTTGCTTTGACTTTGGGCGACGGCGAGGTGACGCTGCTGGATCTGACCGCCGCCTATGCCGCCCTGGCGCGCGACGGCCAGTTCCAGCCGGCGCGCTGGCTCGATGCCGTCCAACTGGCCGATGGCACGTCATTTTCCGTGCCGCGCGAGACATCGACCCAGCCGGTGACGCCGCAAGCGGCCTTCCTCGTCGCCGACATCCTGGCCGATCCGGACGCGCGCCGCCTGGCCTTTGGCCGCGAGGGTCCGCTCGAGCTGCCGTTTCCCGCCGCCGTCAAGACCGGAACATCCAAAGGTTTTCGCGACAACTGGACCATCGGCTTCACCCGCCGCTGGACCGTCGGCGTCTGGGTCGGCAACTTCGATGGCACGCCGATGCAGGACGTCTCGGGCGTCACCGGCGCCGGCCCGCTGTGGCATGACGTGATGCTGCGCCTTGCCGGCCGCGAACCGCCGCAACCGTTCCTGCCGCCACCCGGCGTGAAACAGGCCGACATTTGTGCGCTTTCCGGCGGCCTGGCGACGGACACCTGCCCGCAGCGCCTCGCCGAATGGTTTGCCGACGGCACGCAGCCGCCGCCGTGCCAGGCCCATGTCCAACGCCGGGTCGATGTGCGCAACGGCCTGCTGGCCGGGCCGGATTGCCCGGAAATGCAAACCGCGACGCGGACCTTCGTCGATCTGCCGCCGGAGTACGCCAGTTGGCAGCGGGATGCCCACCTGCCGGCGCCACCGCACCAGGACTCGCCGCTGTGCCCGTCGGCGCAGCCGCAGCCGGCCCAGGAGCAGGTGCAGATCGAGGAGCCGCACGCCGGCGCGGTCTTCTACCGCGACTCGCAACTACCTGATGACGTGCAGCAACTTGCCTTGGTGGCCCACAGCCGGCAGCAGCAGCCGCTGCAGTGGTCGGTGGATGGGCGCGCGTTGGGGCCGGCGCTGGCGAGCGGCGCGCCGGCGTTCTGGACCCTGCGTGCCGGGTCGCACCGGCTGCGCGCGATGGCGGCGGACGGCAAGGCGAGCGCCGAAGTGCGCGTGCAGGTCGAGGCCGCACCGGTGGACCCCCGCGCGCGATCGCGCTAGCCTCGCCACGCAACTGGAGGCCACCATGTGGTTCGACACGCCGCACCTTCGCACCTTGATCGAGCTCGCGCTGGCCGAGGACATCGGCACGGGCGACCACGCCACGCTGGCCACGCTGAGCCCTGACCAGCGCGGCATCGCCATGGTGACCGCAAAGTCGCCGGCCGTGATGTGCGGACTGCCGGTCTTCGCCCAGGTGATGCGCCGCGTCGACCCGGAGTTGGAGATCGCGCCCCTGTGCGTCGAAGGCACGCGCGTGGCGTCTGGCACCGAAGTGGCGCTGGTGCGCGGCCGGTTGCAGGCCATCCTCACGGCGGAGCGCACGGCGCTCAACTTCCTGCAGCGCATGACGGGAATCGCCACGTTGACGCGGGCTTATGTCGACGCGGTGACGCCGTACCCGACGCGCATCGCCGACACGCGCAAGACGCTGCCGGGCTTTCGCGCCCTGGACAAGTACGCGGTGCGCATGGGCGGCGGCGTGAACCACCGGACGGCGCTCGATGCCGGCATCCTCATCAAGGAAAACCACACTGCGGCAGTGGGTTCGGTTGCAGAGGCGGTGCAGCGCGCCCGCACCGTCGGCTCGCACCTGCTGCGCGTGGAGGTCGAGGTCGAATCGCTGGCCGATCTCGAGGAGGCGCTGCAGGCCGGCGCCGAAGTCGTGATGCTCGACAACATGGATCTCGAGACCTTGCAGGATGCCGTGCGCTTCGTCGCGGGCCGCGCGCTGCTGGAGGCGAGCGGCAACATGACGCTGGAGCGCGTGAACGCGGTGGCGGCGACCGGCGTCGATCTGATCTCGGTCGGCGCGTTGACGCACTCGGTCATCGCCGCCGACTTGTCGCTGCGAATCGCGAAGTTGGACGCGTGACACCCTTCGATCCCGGTGCCTTTGACGCCCTGTGCGGCGCGGGTTTTGCGCCCGTGCGCCATGCCGCCGTCACGACCTCCACCCAGACGATGCTGCGCGATCGCCCGGATGTGCCGCACTTGTGGCGCGCCGCCGTGGCCGATCTGCAGACCGAGGGTCGTGGGCGCAGAGGTGCGCAGTGGTCGGCGGCACCCGGTGCGGCGCTGCTGATGACGGTCGCGGCGCAGATCGATCTGCCGGCGCCCTTGTGGCCACGCGCGTCGCTCATCGCGGGTCTGGCAGCGACCCTGGCGCTGATCGAGCGGTGGCAGGTGCCGGTCGCGCTCAAATGGCCAAATGATCTCATGGTATTGGACGAACGCTCCGCCAGTTGGCGCAAGCTTGGCGGCATCCTCTGCGAACGCGTCGAGCATCCGGGCGGCCTCGCCACCTGGCTGTGCGGCATCGGCGTGAATGTGGAGCGCAGCGGCGATTGGCCGGCCGACCTCGCGGCGCGCTCGGCGGCGCTGGCGGACTTCGGGCTGCACGCGGATCGCACGGAGGTCGCGGCCGCCCTGTGCCTGCGCCTGCGCGAAGAAATCGAGCAGTGGATCCAAGCCCATGGCCAACTGCAGGTGGCGCGCATCGAGCAGCACCTTGCGTTTCGCGGCTGCGAGGTCGAGCTGGATCTCGGCACGGACGGCCGGCGCTGGGTGCGCCTCGAAGGCCTGGACGAAGCGGGCGCGCTGCGGGTGCGACGCGCCGGAGCCGGAGCCGGAGCCGGAGCCGGAGCCGGAGCCGGAGCCGGAGCCGATCAAGAGTCTGTCCTTCCTTTGGCGCTGGTAGCTGCACGCAGCGCGCCACCGTGGCATGCTCCCGCCGCCGCAAACGTGGCGGCCCCGATGGTGGGGCTCAACTCCGTTGAGCCGCCACGTTTTCCCGGTGTCTGGTCGCAAGCGAGCGCCTGCGGCGACTCGCCGCTCCCGGAGGCTGGACCCGAGAAACCACCGTTCGCAACGAGATCCGACGCATGAAAGAACCGCTTCTGCTCGCCATCGACATCGGCAACACCAACACGGTCATGGGCATCTACCGCGGCACGCAGCTGCTGGACCACATGCGCATCGAAAGCCGCCGCAACTCGACGGTGGACGAGTTCAGCGCGCTGGTCGGCATGATGCTGCATCACCGCGGATTTGCTTACAAAGACCTCGGCCAGGCCGTGATCGGCTCGGTCGTGCCGCCGCTGACCACCGTGTTCGAGGAGGTCTGCCGCGACGGCATCGGCAAGGCGCCCGTCATCGTCGGACCCGGCACGCGCACCGGCATGCCGATCCTGTGCGACAACCCGCGCGAGGTCGGCGCCGACCGCATCGTCAACGCCATCGCCGCCTACGAGCGCTACAAGTCCGCATGCATCGTGGTGGATTTCGGCACGGCGACGACCTTTGACGTCATCAACCACAAGGGCCAGTACCTCGGCGGCGTCATCGTGCCCGGCATCGGCATCAGCGCCGACGCGCTGTTCGCCCGCGCCGCCAAGCTGCCGCGCGTCGAGATCGTGCGCCCGCCGTCGGTCATCGGCCGCACGACCGTCCAGGCGATCCAGTCGGGTCTGGTGTTCGGCTACGTCGCGCTGGTGGAAGGCCTGTGCGAGCGGCTCATCACGCAGCTTGGCGAATCGCCTGTGGAAGTCGTGGCCACCGGCGGCCTCGCGCCGCTCATCGCCCGCGAGACGACGTGCATTGGCGATGTCCTCGAATTCCTGACGTTGGACGGCCTGCGCATGGTCTTCGATCGCAACCGCGAAGACGGCGTGCAATGACGCAAACGCTCGCGGTTACCGAGATCTACGCATCGATCCAGGGCGAGTCCAGCCATGCCGGCCGGCCCTGCACCTTCGTGCGCCTCGCCGGTTGCCCGCTGCGCTGCCGTTGGTGCGACACCGAGTACAGCTTCGCCAGAGGCGAGAAGCGCACGATCGCGGAGATTGTCGCGGCGGTGCAGGCGCTTGGCATCCAGCTGTGCGAAGTGACGGGCGGCGAGCCGTTGGCGCAGGCGGCGTGCGCGGCGCTGCTGCAGGCGCTGTGCGACGCCGGCTTGGAGGTGCTGCTGGAGACCAGCGGCGCTTTTGCCGTCGACCAGCTCGATCCGCGCGTCCATGTGATCGCCGATCTGAAGTGCCCGGGATCCGGCGAAGCTGCGCGCAACCTGTGGCCGGCGCTGGCGCAGCTGCGGCCGTGCGACGAACTCAAGATCGTCGTGGCGGATCGCGCGGATTTCGATTGGGCGCAAGCGATGTTGCGCGACAAGCTGCCGGACCTGCGGGCGCAGGTGCTGTGGTCCGCGGTGGCGAGCGAGCTGCCGCCGGCGCAGCTGGCGGCCTGGCTGCTGCAGGAGCGCGCGCCCGGACGGCTGCAACTGCAGCTGCACAAGATCCTGTGGCCGGATGTGGAACGCGGCGTGTAGCCCCGCAGAAGGAGAGGACAAATGCGACGCCACGAAGGCCCATGCCCGCGCCAGACGCGCATCGTTGCCACGCTGGGACCGGCTGCGGATGGGGATTATCCCAAGATGCTCGAAGCGTTGTGCGCGGCGGGCGTCGACGTCCTGCGGCTCAACTTCTCGCACGCCGACGCGGACTACGCCAAGGAGAGCGAGATCCTGGCCTGGGCGAACCGCCCGGTGCAGGCCAACGCGGCGCCCACCGCGGCCGTGATGGCGGATCTGCAAGGCCCCAAGATGCGCATCGGCATGCTGCCGCCGGGCGGGCTGAACCTCGTGGAAGGCCAGCCGATTCGCCTGGTGCGCGAGGAGACGGCGACGCCGCCGTCCCAGGAGGGTGGGCTGACCGTGGCGATTCCCGAGCCGGTGGCCAGTGCGCTGTTCGCTGCCCTGCGCGACTGGATGCGCGCAAGGCCGGGCGAGCCGCCCAAGGTCGTGTTCGGCGACGGCGATCCGGTGGCGCAAGTGACGCGCGTGGAGGCTGATGAGGCGTACGGCATCGTGTGTTCGGGCGGCGTGCTCGGCTCGCACAAGGGCATCACGGTGCGCGGCATCGATCTCGACCTGGAGGCGTTTCCCGAAAAAGATCAGCGGGATCTGCTGTTTGCGCTGCAGAAGGGCGTCGACTACGTCGCGCTGTCGTTCGTGCGCACGGCCAAGGATCTCGAACGCGTGCGCGCCTTTGTCGCGGCGCATCGGCCGAATGCGCCGACGCTGCGCTTGATCGCCAAGATCGAGACCGTGTCGTCGATCTGGGCCATCGAGGGCATCCTCGCCGCGAGCGACGGCATCATGGTGGCGCGCGGCGATCTCGGGCTGCAGCTCGGTGTCGAGGAAGTGCCTGCTGCGCAAAAGCAGCTGATTGCGGCAGCGCGGCGGGCGGGCAAGCCGTGCATCGTGGCGACGCAGATGCTGGAGTCGATGATCCAGAGCCCCGCGCCGACGCGCGCCGAAGCGAGCGACGTGTTCAACGCGATCCTGGATGGCGGCGATGCGGTGATGCTGTCGGGCGAAACCAGCGTCGGTCACCACCCCATCGAGGCCGTCGCGACGATGGACCGCATCGTGCGCAAGGCGGAGGCGTGGTGCAATCGGCCGGAAGTGCGCCAGCCGCGGCCCGGGATGCACGCCATCGACGCGCAAGACAGCGACCCGGTGGAGCACATCAACGCGGCTTTTGCCAGTACTGCCGTGCAGTTCGCCGAGACGCTGAGCGCGCGCGCCATCGTGTGCTCGACGCGCACTGGCCGCACGCCCGAGCGCCTGTCCCAGCACCGGCCGTCCCCGCCGATCCTGGCGTATTGCGCCTCGGAGGGCATTGCCCGCGAACTGCTGATGTATTACGGCGTGTTTCCGGTGCTCTTGGCCGGCTTTGACCCGGGCCAGCAGCGCTTTGCCGTGATGATCGATTCCGCGCGTGCGTTCCTGCGCGAGAACTATGGCCTGCACCGCAGCGACGCGCTGGTCGTGACGGCCGGCATCGACTGGCGCAGGGGCGGCACGAACACGCTGCGCGTCGTCATCGAAGACCACGACGCCGCGCCGCGCAGCTAGCCGGCGTCGACGAACGCGATCTTCAGGCCAGCCGTCTCGTCCGCCACGCACGAAGCCAGCGTCTTGCGCGTCAGCAACGCCCACAGCGGTTGGATCAGCAGATCCGCGCGCCAGCCGGTGAGCTCCGCCGCCTGCGCCAGCGCCTCCGGACTCTCCGGGACGTCGCGCAGCGCCGTCAGCAGCGTCTCGCGCTTGACCAG
>CAIXAA010000288.1 GCA_903917305.1 uncultured Myxococcales bacterium
ACCGCCGCACCGAGGACATCGTAGGCCAGGAACTGCAGCCGATCCGGCGCGACGCCCGTGTGCTCCTTGGCCTTGAGCATCCCCGCCGCCAGGTTGCGCGGATTCGCGAACTGATCCGAGACCGTGCGAAACACCGACAGCGGCAGGTAGACCTCGCCGCGCACCTCCAGCTCCGGCCATGGCGTGCCATCGTCGCGCGGCGGCAGCGGGTTGCGGATCGAGGGGATCTTCCTGGCATTGTGCGTGATGTTCTCGCCACGCAGGCCATCGCCGCGCGTCGCCCCCAGCCGCAGCTGGCCATCGCGGTACACGAGGCTGCACGCCAGACCGTCGATCTTGGGCGTGGCGATCAGCAGGCTGCCCGGCGCGAGCTTGGCCCAGCGCTGCAACTCTTCGTTCGTGTAGCACTTGTCCAGGGAGAGCATCGCCGCCTGGTGCTCGACCTTGCCCTCGGCCGCCAGCGCCGGCGCGCCCACCTGCAGCAGCAGCGGATGATCCGGCGCGCGGCTGCGCAGCTCCGCCACGAGCCGATCAAAGGCCGCGTCACTGATGAGCGGGGCATCGAGCACGAAGTAGCGCTCGTTGTGCAAGGCGATCGCTTCGGCCAACTGCGCGGTGGTCAGTTGTTCAGCAGGGATGCCAGCAAAGGGGACGGCAGGGTCAGACGTCATGCGATTCGACCGGCTGGATGCGGGAGCCAAGGGCCGGATGCGGCGACAAGCTTGCCGATTCCGATCCCGCTTGATACGGTGCGCCGCCATCCGGTGGCACGTCCAGGTCCCCGTAGCTCAGAAGGATAGAGCGTTCGCCTCCTAAGCGAAAGGCCACAGGTTCGATTCCTGTCGGGGACGCCACATCGGTCCCGCGCCGTACGCCTGAGACTTTGCCCGACACACAGGTAACCATGACCCTTCCCATCGATCCCGAGACCGAAAACCCGCCGCAGCCGATCGGTATCCCGCAGACGAACGTCCTGTTCGCCGACCTGCCGATCCCTGAGCCGATCATCCGCGCAATCAACGACTTGGGCTACGCGCACTGCACGCCGGTGCAGGCCAAGTCGCTGCCGGAGACGCTGCACGGCCGCGACGTCGCCGGGCAGGCGCAGACGGGAACGGGCAAGACCGCCGCGTTCTTGATCACGATCTTCAAGGAGCTGTTGGAGACCGAGCGCGTGCATCCCACCGCACCGCGCGCCGTCGTCATCGCCCCGACGCGCGAGCTGGCCATCCAGATCGCCGACGACGCCGACGACATCGGCCGCTACTGCGACTTCCGCACCGTGGCCGTTTTTGGCGGCATGGACTGGGAGAAGCAGGCGCGCCTGCTGGAGGGCACGGTCGACGTGCTCGTCGGCACGCCGGGCCGCATGATGGACTACATGCGACGCAACATGCTGGATTTGCGGCGTGTTCAGGTCGTGGTCATCGACGAAGCCGACCGCATGTTCGACATGGGCTTTGTCGCGGACATCCAGTTCATCCTCAGCCACTGCGCGAAAGACCGCCAGACGATGCTGTTTTCCGCGACGCTGAGCTACGAGGTCATGCGCCTCGCCCACATCTACATGCGCGATCCGGTCGAGATCAAGATCGAGCCGGAGCAGGTCACGGCGCGCAACGTCGAGCAGGCGCTCTACCACGTGCCGCAGCGCGAGAAGCTGCCGCTGCTGCTGTGGTTGCTGGAGGACGTGCGGCCCAAGCGCTGCCTGGTGTTCATCAACACCAAGCGGGCGGGAGAGTGGTTGCAGTTCAAGCTGTACCACAACGGCTGGGACTCGGAGTACATCAGCGGCGACATCCCGCAGAAAAAGCGCATCCGCCTGGTGGACGACTTCAAGGCGGGCAAGATCGAAGTGCTGGTCGCGACCGACGTCGCGGCGCGCGGGCTGCATGTCGACGACGTCGATCTGGTGGTCAACTTCGATGTGCCGCAAGATGCTGAGGATTACGTGCACCGCGTCGGCCGGACCGGGCGCGCCGGGCAGAAGGGCCGCGCGGCGACGCTAGCGGACGAGTCGCAGGTGGAGTTCCTCGCGCCGATCGAGAAGTACATCGGCGCCAAGATTCCCTCCGTGATTCCAACGCCCGACATGGCGCTCGACGACCTCAGCCCGTCGTTCCGCGAGACCGTGCTCAAGCACCGGCCGAAGAAGCCGGCTGGCCGTCGGCGCTAGCCCTTGACAAGGCGCTGCGCCGAGGGCACATTGCGCCGGCCCTCCGGGACCCAAGCGGTGCTGGTTCGGGGCGAACGTGACCTTCCAAGGCACGATGCGAAAGTGGCGAAATTGGTAGACGCGCTAGATTCAGGTTCTAGTGGGCGCAAGCTCGTGCGGGTTCAAGTCCCGCCTTTCGCACCGGATCCCGCCATGTGGATTCAGCCACCCAGAGCGCCACCGGGCCCCAAGCTCGTGTGGCGCTCGACGTTTTTGGCTGGGCTGCTGACCCTCAGCGCCTGCCAGAAGCCCCCCATCGATGTGCTGGTCGATCGCAGTGTCGCGCACTTGCAGGCAGCCGTGGACCTGATGCGCGCGGCGCACGGCGACGACGGCAAGCTGCTGGTCGCGGCCATGCACTACCGCGCGCAGCATCACGCTGAATTCGTGGAAGAACGCAGCCAGGGCGAGGCGCTGCTGCGCACGCTGAACGACGAGGACAAGCGCGGCGTGGAGACGCGCGCGAAGAACCGCACGGGCCCGCTGCTGGCGCGGATCGAGACGGAATCGCAGAAGTTTCCCGAGCCGCGGCGCGCGCTTCGCTATGTGCGGCCGCTGATTGTCGCGGCGACGCCCAAGCCGCGGACGGACGGCAAGATGCCGTGGCTGCCGGAAGTGCCGGATCTGCCGCCGGAGCTGCTGGATCGTGCCGCGGGTCCAGACCCGGCTCCGGCTCCGGCTGCGGCTCCGGCTGCGGCTCGGGATCCGGTTGCCGTGCCCGCCCCAGCGCCAGGAGGAGCGCAGCCATGACGCCCCTCGCCCTCCTCGACCGCACCGCTTCGCTGCTGCTCTGCGTCGCCGCCGGCATCCTGTGCTTCTGCGCATTTCCCAACTGGGACTTCCATTGGTTCGCCTGGTTCGCCTTCGTGCCCCTGCTGCTCGCGGCGCGCGACGCCAGCCCCGGCCGCGGGTTCCTGTACGGCTGGCTCGCCGGCACCATCACCAACGCTGGCGGCTTTCATTGGATGACCGAAATGCTGCGCGACTTCGGACACATGCCCGCCGTCGCCGCCTGGTCCATCCTCGGCATCCAGGCCGTCACCCAGGGCCTCGCGATGGCCATTGGCGTCGCACTCTGGCGCTGGCTGGTCCGCCGTGGCGCGCCGCCCGCCTTGTCCGCCTTCCTGGCGCTCTGGGGCGGCGAAGCGCTCGTGCCCATGATCTTCCCGTGGTACCTCGGCAACGCCATCTCCGCGGAATTGCCGATGATCCAGATCGCGGACCTCGGCGGCGTCCACCTCGTCTCCGCCCTGCTCTACGCCGCCAACGCCGCGCTGGCCGAGATCCTGTTGGCGCCGATCGGCCGGCGCATGCCGTCCTGGCGCTTCCTCGGCTTTGTCTCGCTTTTCGCCTTGGCGACATGGGGTTACGGTGAGCTGCGCATCCCGCAGGTCGACGCCGAGCAGAAAGCCGCGCCAGCGATGAAGATCGGCATGGTCGAAGGCAACATCGGCATCTGGGAGAAGGAGGCCAAGTACCTCGAACCGGGGATGCGGGCCAAGACGCTGCGGCACAACCTGTTGCTGCATCAGCAGATGAGCGCGGACCTCGACAAGCGCGGGGCGGAGCTGATCATCTGGCCGGAGAGCTCCTACCAGCCGTTCGGCGCCAGCCCGGTGCTGCACACGCGCGACCACTTCCTGGCAGTCGGCGCGGGCGGCGCGATCTGGCGGCTGGGCGACGAACTGACGACCGAGAGCGCGGATCGGCTGGGATTGCCTCGTGATATCGGGATGCTCAGCGGCCTGTCCTCGCCGCGCGGCGACATCTGGCGCGCCATCGACGGCGGCAAGCGCATCGTGACGGTAACGCCCAAGGGCACGCAGACCACGGTGCTGCCGGCGGGCGAGACGGCGGTGGCGACGACGCTGCCGCCGGTCGACTTGTACGGCAACTTCACGTCTGGCCTGGTGATTGCCCGCAGCGGCCGCGCCTGGCAGCTGGACGTGGAGGGCTACCCGCCGACCGGCTCCGACGACAAGCCGGTCGCCAAGGTGGGTCCGCCAACGCTGCGCGAAGTGGCCGGAACGGCAGGCGCCGTCGACCTGACGGCCGCAGCCGTGAACGGCGCAGGACGCACCGTCGCCGTCGGCCGCGGCGGCGCGATGGTTGAAGTCAGCGATGCCGGCGTCAAGCGGATCGCCGCCAAGACCGACGCGGATCTTTGGACGATTGCTGCGGATCCTCAAGGCGCGCTGTTCGTCGCGGCGGGCGCGGGCGGCGCGATCGTCCTGGGCGACGGCGATCGCTGGGTCGCCTCGCACCTGGACGGCGGCGACTTCTATGCCGCCTGGTTCGACAGCAGCGGCACCGTGTGGCTCGCCGGCAGCAAGGGGCTCCTGTACGTGCGGCACCCGGAGCATCCGTGGCAGCGGCAACC